>JAQGKC010000434.1 GCA_028290305.1 Bradyrhizobium sp. | reverse complement strand
AAATTCGCCGGCATCAGCGCGCAGCGCGCATTGCCTGCGTTCCGGCGCGACACGTTCAAACCCGGCACTGAGGTGATCGGGCCCGTCGATGGCCGCGAAGTCGTGCTGTTCGCCGACACGTTCAACCGTGCCTATGAGCGGGAAAATCTCGACGCCGCGCTGCGCGTGCTGGTCGAGGGCGGATACCGTGTCCACATGCCAAAGCCCGCCGACAATGGCCGGCCGCTGTGCTGCGGCCGAACGTTTCTGTCAGCGGGCCTCGTCGATAATGCGCGCACTGAGCTGGATCGGCTGGTCGCGACCTACGCACCGTTCGCGCAGCGCGGCGTGCCCATCGTCGGCCTGGAACCGAGTTGCCTGCTGACGTTGCGTGATGAACTGCTCTCGCTGCGCTCCGACGCGACCGCGAAAAGCATCAGCGCCCACGCACTGTTGTTCGAGGAGTTTCTGGCACGCGAGGCCGCGGCCGGCCGCCTGCAACTGCCGCTCGGTCCCATTGCCGGAAAGGCCCTGGTGCACGGCCACTGCCATCAGAAATCGTTCGGCGCGTTCAAGCCGGTCGAGCAGGTGCTGCGGCTCGTTCCCGACCTGAACGTCGAAACCATCGAGTCGAGTTGCTGCGGCATGGCCGGTGCGTTCGGCTACGGCGCCGACACCTATCAGACCTCGATGGATATGGCCGAACTCTCGCTGCTGCCCGCCGTGCGGCGCGCCGACGATGCGACGCTGATCGTCGCCGACGGAACCTCATGTCGGCATCAGATCGAGGATGGCGCCGGGCGTGGCGCCCTTCACGTCGCCCGCGTGCTCGCGATGAGTCTCGACAGCGCGCGATCCGTCCCCTATTCCTCTTCTCACGCAAAGGAACCCGCTCATGGCTGAACTGACCCTCGATATCGCCCGCAAGATTCTCGATGCCGCACTCGCCAAAGGCGTCGAGAAAAAACTAAAACCCCTCGTCATCACCATCCTCGATGCCCGCGGCTGCGTCAAAGCGACTGCCGCGCAGGATGGCACCAGCCTGATGCGCGCCGAGATCGCGCACGGCAAGGCCTACGGTGCGCTCGCCATGGGCATGGGATCGCGGGCGCTGTTCCAGCGCGCGCAGGAACAGGCTTACTTTGTCGATGCGGTGAACACGATGGCCCAAGGCCGACTGGTGCCGGTGCCGGGTGGCGTGCTGATTCAGGACGGCGGTGGTTTGATCGGCGCGGTCGGCGTCAGCGGCGACACCTCAGACAATGACGAGATTTGCGCGATCGCGGGCATCGAGGCTGCCGGGTTGAAGGCGAATCCGGGGTAGTTGTTTGCAACTGCACGATCGCATCCACATGTCGTCCCGGCGAACGCCGGGACCTATACGCCGTGTCGTCTCGTTGATAGATGGAGCCAAAGTCCTTGGCGATAATGAACGCCAGGGGTTATGGGTCCCCGCCTTCGCGGGGACGATGCGGTAAGTGTGTCTGCTTCATTTCCCCGGCCATGACGGCTTGCGTTTTTCGCCGAAAGCCTTGAGGCCTTCCTTGGCGTCTTCCGTCATCGCCAGCAGGGCGATCTGGCTTTCGGTGTAGGCGATGCTTTCGTCGAACGACATCGAGGCGATCGCGCGCATGGCGTATTTGCCGCGCCGGATCGCGGTCGGCGACTTGTCGACGATCCGGCCGACCAGCCAATCGACCTTGGCGTCGAGCTCGGCTGACGGCACCACATAGTTCAGGAGACCGGCGGCTTGCGCGGTGAGCGCATCGAAGGGTTCGCCGGTCAGCGCCCATTCGTTGATCAGGCGCCGCGGCGCGATCGATTGCAACAGGCTCATCACCTGCATCGGGAACACGCCGACCTTCACCTCGGGCAGCCCAAACATCACGTGGTCCGCGGCCACCGCCATGTCGGTCATGCACAACAAGCCCATGCCGCCGGCCATGCAGACGCCGCCCACCCGCGCGATCGCCGGCTTGGTGGCGTTTTGCGACAGCCGCAACAGATCGGCGTAATCGACATTCGGCTTCGAGAAATCCGTAGCGAACGCACCGCCGGTATTCTGCAGATCGGCGCCGGCGCAGAACGCCTTGTCGCCCGCGCCGGTCAGCACGATGACGCGGACATCCTTGTCGTCATGCGCGTCCCGATAACCCCTAACGAGACCGGCGATCACAGCGGCATTGAGAGCGTTGCGCTTCTCCGGGCGGTTGATGGTGATCCAGAACGCCTGCCCGCGCTTTTCCAGAATCACGCTTGTGTTGTCGGTCATGGCCCTGCTCGCTCGCCTTGTTGCATGCTGGCGAACATTAGCCGCAGGATGGCGGTCGACTTCAAGGGAGATTTCAGAACGATTTACGGCGTCGGAATCGCGGGAACCGCCTTCTTGACCCAGACCTTGTTGTCGTGGAATGCCGCGCCGCCGAAGGGCGCCACGGACTCGGCGCCGGTGAGCATGTTGATGCCGCGGCCGCCGATATGGGCCTTGTTCGGCTGCACCGATTCCGCGATCAGCACGCCGCGGCGCACGCCATCGAACAGCTTTGCGGTCAGCGTCGTCTCGCCGCGCATATTGCCGAGCGTAACGGCGTCGCCATCTTCGATCCCGAGCGATACGGCATCGTCCGGATGCATCATCACGCTCGGCGCGCCTTCGCGCGCCTGCGACGACGGCGTTTCGTTGAAGCTGGTGTTGAGGAAGCTGCGCGACGGGCTGGTGGCGAGCCGGAACGGATGCGCTTCGTCCGCCTCCTCGATCGCCGCCCAGTGATCGGGCAGCGACGGCATCTGGTCCCACGCCCCCATCATGCCGGCATTGCCAAGCGGCACATGCGCCCAATCGGCCTTGAAATGGAATTTCTTGTCCGCATGCGCGAAGCCGTCGAGGTAATGCGAGGTGCGGAAGTCCGGCTGAAGATCGCGCCACAGATCGGCCTGGAGCGCGGCGATGTCGCCATGACCGCTCTTCTTGAGCGTGGCGTCGATCAACTCCCGCGGCGACATCTCGAAGCCGGGATGCACGGCCTTGAGGCGGCGGCCGAGGCCCCGCAGCACCTCATGGTTGGAGCGGCATTCGCCGGGCGGCTCGATCAGCTTGGCGCCGACCGAAATGTGCTGGTGGCCGCCGCCGTAATAGAGATCGTCATGCTCCATGAACATCGTCGCGGGCAGAACGAGGTCCGCCATCTGGGCGGTCTCGGTCATGAACTGCTCGTGCACCACCGTGAACAGGTCCTGGCGCGCAAACCCCTGCCGCACCAGCGCCTGCTCCGGCGCCACCGTCATCGGATTGGTGTTCTGGATCAACATCGCCTTGACTGGCGGTCCGCCCTTCAGCGCCACCGGGTCGCCGGTCAGGATGCGTCCGATCTTCGACTGGTCGAGTATCCGTGTGGTGTGGTCGATGGCGTCATGGCCCTCGATGATGGATTCGTTGAACTTCCAGATCGCGTAATTGTTGAAAAACGCGCCGCCGCCTTCGTGCTGCCATGCGCCGGTGACGGTCGGGATGCACAACGCCGCATGCATCTGCGCCGCGCCGTTGCGGCTGCGGGTGAAGCCATAGCCGAGGCGGAAGAAGGAACGCCTGGTCTGCCCGACCAACCGGGCGAAGGCCTCGATCTCTTCGACCGGCACGCCTGAGATCGACGAGGCCCATTCCGGGGTGCGGGTTGCAAGATGCGCCTCGAGCTCATCGGGGCAATCGGTGTAGCGCGCCAGATAATCGCGATCGGCATAGCTTTCGCGGAACAGCACATGCATGACCCCGCAGGCAAACGCGCCATCGGTGCCCGGCCGCAGCAGGATCTTGATGTCGGCCTGCTTCATGGTGTCGTTGCTGTAGATATCGATCGCCGCGATCTTGGCGCCGCGTTCCTTGCGGGCGCGGGCGGCGTGCGTCATCACATTGACCTGGGTGTTCACCGGATTGGTGCCCCAGATCACGATCAGGTCGGAGACGCCCATCTCGCGCGGATCAACACCTGCGACCTTGCCGGTGCCGGCGGCAAAGCCTACCCGCGCGATGGTCGAGCAGATCGTCGAGTAGAAGCGCGAATATTTCTTCACATGCGCGAGGCGATTGATGCCGTCGCGCATCACGAGGCCCATGGTGCCGGCATAATAATAGGGCCACACCGATTCGGCGCCGAACTCGCGCTCGGCCTGGTTGAAACGCGCCGCGACCTCGTCCAGCGCGTCGTCCCATGAGATCCGCGCAAACTTGCCCGATCCCTTCGGGCCGACCCGGAACTGCGGATACATCAGCCGATCCGGATGATGAACCCGCTCGGCATAGCGCGCGACCTTGGCGCAAACCACGCCGGCCGTATAGCTCTGCAGTTTGGAACCGCGGACACGGCCGATGGTGGAATTATCGATCACCTCGATATCGAGGGCGCACGCCGACGGGCAATCGTGCGGACAGGTGGAATGCCGGATGTCGATCTTGGCGTGCTGGTTCATGACAGATAGTTAACATCAAAAACCCGGGCAGCCGAGTGTATTTATCCGGCATCCGGGTGCGAAAACTGCGCGCATGCCATGCACTATGCGCCGAGATAGGCCCCGGCGGTGAGGTGGATGGCCTGTCCATCGATATCGCGCCCGCCCGGATGCGCATCCTTACAGACGCACGCTGAGCGGATATTCCGCGGAAGCTGACTTCTTATTCCTGCTGCAAAGCCTCTGTCCTTCATCGACAGCCCCTTCCCGTAGCGGCTAAACTTTGGCGGCAGGAATTGAGAAACGGACCTGGTCCGCAACCGGTCCCGCTCAGAACAAGATCAAAATCCGGGAGATTGAAATGACATGCCCAAGGTTTGCGTTTGCGTTGGCCGCAACTCTTTTGGCGACGCCGGCTCTCCTTGCGACCCAAAGTCTCGCGCAGGATTATCCGACGCACTCGGTCAGGATCATCGTTCCCTTTGGCGCCGGCGGCCCGGCCGACGTGACGGCCCGCCTGATCGGCAACAGCTTGCAGCAGAGTTTCGGCCAGCCCTTCGTGGTCGAGAACCACACCGGTGCGGGCGGCGTGATCGGCACGCTCGAGGTCGTCAAGTCGGCACCGGACGGTTACACGCTGTTGATGATGTCGAATACGCAGACGGCGAACGAATCGCTGGTGCCGCAGCGCAAATACGAATTGATGCGCGATCTCGTGCCGATCGCGCCGATCAATTATTCCGATCTTGTGATTGTCGTGAATCCGCAAGTTCAGGCAAAGACGTTGTCGGAATTCATTGCGCTCGCCAAAGCGCAGCCGGGAAAGCTGAATTACGCATCGTCCGGCCAGGGCACGCCCTATCACATGGCCGGTGAGCTGTTTAAGAGCATGGCCGGCATCGATCTCGTGCACGTTCCCTACCGCAACAGCGGCGAGGCGCGCAGCGGCGTTATCGGCGGACAGGTGCAGATGATGATCGATGCAGTGACGACGATGGCTCCCAATGTCGGCGCAGGCCAGGTCCGGGCGCTCGCCACCACCGGCAAGACACGTTCAAGCGTGCTGCCTGACGTACCGACGGTCTCCGAGGCCGGCGTTTCCGGATACGAGGCGACGATCTGGCTCGGCCTGATGGCGCCCACCGGGACGCCCAAGCCGATCATCGACAAACTGAATGCCGCGGTTAATGCCGTCGTCAAGCGCCCGGATATCGTCAAACTCTGGGGCGAACAAGGCGCGATTCCGATGTCCATGACCCCGGAGGAATTCGACAAATATCTGCGCGGCGATATTGTGAAATGGGCCAATGTCGTCAAACAATTCGGCGACAAGCCGTAAATCCGAGTTGTAAATCCAAATCAAGGTCGCCGCCAACGATGCCGAGCATTCGATTCCGCCTCAATGGCGTCGAGACTGATGTCGACGCCGATCCCGATCTTTCGCTGCTGGCCATTCTGCGCGGACCACTGCACATGACCGGCCCGCATTTCGGTTGCGGCGCCAATGAATGCGGCGCCTGCAACGTCATCATCGGCGATCATGCGGTGGCTTCCTGCGACACGCCGCTGTGGTCCGTCGCGGATAAGGACGTCACCACGATCGAGGGGTTGGGAAGCGAGCAACAGCCGCATCCCCTGCAGCGCGCGTTCATCGCCGAACAGGCTCTGCAATGCGGCTATTGCGTCCCCGGCATATTGATGAGCGCGGCTGCGCTATTGATACAAAACCCTGCTCCGACCGACGGCGACGTGAGAACCGCGCTGGACCGTAACCTTTGCCGCTGCGGATCGCATAACCGCATGGTGCGGGCAGTGCTGCGCGCGGCGGCAGAGATGGCAGCCCAATGACCGGGCCAGGCCCCTCGCCCGCACCGAAATTGCCGGTCAGCCTTGCGGCGAACCCGATGCTGTCGTCATGGATTCGATTTTCGTCCGAAGGGTATGTGATGGTCTCGCCGGGAAAGGTGGAGATCGGCCAAGGCATCGTGACGGCGCTTGCCCAGATCGCCGCCGACGAACTCGATGTCGAAATCAGCCGCGTACAGATGATCCGCGCCACCACGGCGGGCAGCCCGAATGAAGGCGTCACTTCGGGCAGTCTTTCCGTGCAGCATTCGGGACGCGCCATCCGACACGTCTGCGCCGAAGTCAGGCAGATCTTTCTGAGCCTGGCGTCGGATCGTTTAGGCGTCGGGATCGACGCGCTCGACATCAAAGACGGCACCCTATCGGGACCCGGCAACGTCAGGACCAGCTACTGGGAACTCGCCGATGAAATCTCGCTGGATCGCGACGCGACGCCGGGTGCTGTGCCTAAATCATCGACGCAGCGCACCCTGGCCGGCAATTCCGTTCATCGGGTGGATGTCCCCGACAAGGTTTTCGCGCGTCCCCGTTTCATTCACGATTCCGCGCTGCCCGCGATGCTGCACGGCCGCGTGCTGCGGCCGGAAATCTCAAGCGCAAAACTCGCCGGCATCCAGGAGAATGGCGCACGCGCCATTGCCGGCCTTGTCGCCATCGTGCGCGACGGAAATTTCGCCGGTGTAGTTAGCGAAACCGAGGAGAGCGCCGAGGCCGCCCTCAAGGCGCTGCGCAAGGGCACGACATGGTCATCAGGCGAAACCCTGCCCGATGAAGACAACCTGGCCGAGTGGCTGAAAGCCCAGCCGGCGGAGCCGACGCTCATCGACAAGAAGACGGCGCCCCGAAGCGGGGAAAAGCACCGCACGATCCGGCGGCAATATACCCGCCCGTTTATCGCGCATGGATCGATCGCACCGTCCTGCGCCATGGCGCAGTGGACCGGAGATTGCGTCCGGGTCTGGACCCACAGCCAGGGGGTCTATTTTCTGCGCAGCGATCTCGCCCTCGTGCTCAAGCTGCCGCTCGAGAACATCACGGTCGAGCATATGGAAGGCGCCGGCTGCTACGGACACAATGCCGCCGACGATGTCGCGCTCGATGCGGTGTTGCTCGCGAAAGCGGCCGGCGGGCGGCCGGTCCGCGTGCAATGGTCGCGCACGGATGAGATGTCGCACGCGCCATTTGGCGCGGCGATGGCGATCGAGATCGAGGCCGATCTCGATGCACAGGGCGAGATCGTCGACTGGCGCCACAGCGTCTGGAGCAACGGCCACACCGCGCGGCCGGGGCGCGCGAGTTTGCCGGCCTTGCTCGCGGCCACTGAACTTGCGAATCCGTTTCCGCGCTACATTTCCACCAATCCCGCACAGGCCAGTGGCGGCGGCGCCGACCGCAACTCGATACCGCTCTATGATTTTCCGTCATGGCAAATCGAATGCCATCGCCTCCTGACCATGCCGATACGAACCTCGGCGCTGCGGACATTGGGCGCGCAGGGCAATGTCTTTGCGATCGAATCCTTTCTCGATGAACTGGCGGCCGAACACGGTGAGGATGCGGTCGATTTCCGGCTGCGTCACCTGCGGGATTCGCGGGCCCGAGATGTGATTCGCGCGGCCGCAAAGCGTGTGAACTGGAAGCCGGCCAAACAGGCAGGTCACGGTTACGGCCTCGGCTTTGCGCGATACAAGAACATTGGCGCCTATTGCGCTGTCGTCGCCGAGATCGAGGGCGCCGAGGATATCAGTGTCAAGCGGCTGACGATCGCTGTCGATGTCGGCGAAGCCATCAATCCGGACGGCGTGATCAACCAGATCGAGGGCGGCGCGATCCAGGCTACCAGTTGGGTCCTGAAAGAGCGCGTTCGCTTTGACAGGCAACGCATCACCAGCAGCACATGGACGGATTACCCCATTCTTCGCTTCAGCGAGGTGCCCGAAGTGCAGGTCGAAATCATCCCGCGGCCGGACATGGAGCCGCTCGGCGCCGGCGAGGCCGCCCACGGTCCTGTTACGGCGGCGATCGCCAATGCCGTGTTCGATGCGCTTGACGTGCGGGTTCGCCATCTGCCGATCACGCGCGATAGCCTTATCGCGGCGATGGAATTGACCTCATGACTACATTGAACATTCTCAGCGGCGGCGCGGCTCAGGGCCTGGTCGCGAGTCTCTCGCCGAAATTCAAGGCGATGACCAGATTCGATATCGAGGGCGAGTTCGGCGCGGTGGGCGCCATGGCCGACAAATTGCGCAACGGCACGCCCGCCGACATTGTCGTGCTGACGGCGGCGCTTGTCGCAAAGCTGGCGGAGGAGAAACTCATCGTCCCCTCCTCGATATCAGACGTCGGTCTGGTCGAGACGGCGATGGCCGTTCGCACCGGCGATCCCAAGGTCATGGTCAATGATGCTGCAACGCTGCGTGCGGCGTTCCTCGCGGCCGACGTGATCTTCGTGCCGGACACCAAGGCGTCAACGGCAGGAATTCATGTCGCAAAAGTCCTGCAGCAACTCGGCATTGCCGACGAGGTCGCAGCCCGGCTCAAAATCTTTCCGAATGGCGCGACCGCCATGCGCCATCTGGCCGCATCGGATGCCGTCAGACCGGTCGGCTGTACGCAATCGACTGAAATCATCAACACCCCCGGCGTGACCCTGTCAGGGTCCCTGCCACCGGGATGCGAACTCTCGACCATGTATACGGCGGCGGTGACGACGCGGGCCGCCCACGCGCTACAGGCTCAAGCGCTGATCGATTTGTTGATCGGCGCCGATCAGCGCGAAGCGCGTGAGCGTGCCGGCTTCCTGAGCGGTTGAAAATAGCGACGCCAGGTTTCCGCGCGTTTGTTTGGCCAATCGCGTCTCATCACCATGCGGCCGTCCGCCCTGGAAATTCAGCCCTCGTCGGAGCGTGTCGAGGGACCCGCAGCTTTATAGCCGGGCGTGGTGAGACGGGCCAGCACGGCCTGCTGCCGCATCCATTGCATTCGTGGCCGCGCTGGATAACCACCCCAGGTTTCTCCTGCTGGAATATCGTTCATGACGCCCGAGCGCGCGGCTACCCGCGCGCCCCTGCCGATCGTGACGTGCGGTGCAAGGCCAACGGCGCCGCCGAGGACGGCAAAATCCTCAAGCGTCACGCTGCCGCTCAGTCCCGACAATGCAACGACAACGCAATGGCGGCCTATGACGACGTTGTGACCGATCTGACATAGATTGTCGATCTTCGATGCCTCTCCGATCATTGTGTCCCTTATGCCGCCACGATCGATCGTCGTCCCGGCACCGATCTCGACGTCGTTCTGGATGATCACGCGGCCGGTTTGTGGAACCTTCATCGGTTTGCTGCCCGGGATGTAACCGAAACCGTCCTGCCCGATGCGGCAGCCAGGATGGATCACCACGCGATCACCGATCAGCGCATGCATGATCGAACACCCGGCGCCGATCACACAATCGCGGCCGATCAAGACGTCCGGCCCGATCACGGCGTTCGCCGCGACGATGCTTCCCGTTCCAATCTCGGCGCGGGGCCCTATCACGGCTCCCGGATCGATCGCTATCTCGCTCTCGAGCCGAGCGGTGGGATGGATGGTTGCGCCCGGCGCAATATCATTGGCCTCGAACAGGGAGGTCGGGCGGAGGGATTGAGGGTAAAGCTCACTGTGCACGGTGACGAAAGCGCGGTAAGGCTCCGGCGTGCGCAGCACGATGAGGGTGTTTGGCGCCTGGCTTTCAAACCGCTGCGGCATCAGGCAGGCCCCGGCGTGCGTCGTCGCCAGGGCGTCGGCGTATTTATTGCTTTCGATGAAGGTGAGATCGGTTGGCCCAGCGAGGTCGATTGGGGCGACATCGGTAATGACGCGCGCAAGTCGCGCCGCATCGGGGGATTCGGCGCCCGTCAGTGAAACGATTTCGGCCATTGTCAGGCCTGTGGGGCGTTTAAAGAAGCCTCGTTTCCCCATGTCTCTATCCTTGATCCTGAAATGGCATCCTTGATCCCGAAATGACCTGGGAAAAATCAGGCCACCGAAAATCCCGCAGGCGACACGCGCCGCTCATTGCACTTACGCGCCCGCGGTAATCGTGACGAATTCATTTCGTCAAGAGCGGCGTTCAACAAACCCACGTAAAATTGCAAACTTGGCTGAACTATCACGCCCACGACCGGTCACATTCACAGTTCCACTCCAGAGTTTTGTCATGCGGCGCGCACGTTGACACAGAGTTTTCATCGAGGGAATGTTACAAAACGGAGAGGATAAAACGGTCCCGGCTTGCATAACCGAATTGTGATTTTGCGAAGATCGGTGATTACGAAGAATATTATCGTTCCCTCCAATAATATGGCCCATCATCCGTTCCTGGGCTTGGCCGATTGCGGGTTCAATTAGGCGGCCCCGGTCGTCGCCGAGTACAATATCAGCAATCCGAAGTCCCGGCATTGTCCGGGGCTTTTTTGTTTCTGGAAATTTCGGCAGTACGATTTAACTTGAAAGGACAATCCAGCCCGGTGACCGTTCGCGCGCACCGGATCGAACACGCATGCCTGCAAAGAAGCCAAGTACGGCTAATAAAGAGTGGGAAGCGGCTCAAGCCGCTCTCGAAGCTGCGCGTCAGCTGCCCGTCGGCAACGAGCGCGGCGAAGCTCTGAAAAAAGCCGGCCAGCTACGCTATGACGCTGACAGGAAAAGAGCGCTCCAGGCCGACCGCCCCACCAGCGGGAAGCACCCGAACGACGAGAGGTGACGGTGTTTCTTCACGGCTTGGCTTGGCCTGATCGTCAGCGCCAATCATGGCCTTGTGAGAAAGTCATATTCTGATCTCGGTTGCCTAGCGCCCACATTGCAAAGGCGCTGGTATCACTCCATACCTCGCGGCCATCTTGCAGAAGGGCCGGAAACGCGCCAGCATTACCGCCCATGAGCGCCATCCGGGCTATCTCCACTTTAAAAGGCACCAATCGTGAAGATCGTCGATCTCAGCCGTGAGCTCTACCACCGCACCCCAAGCTATCCCGGCCATCCCCCCATTATCCATGGCATCTGGAAAAACCACGAAGATTCGTTCGCCGAATCCGGCAACGTGCACGGCCTTTCGTCGATGTTCATCTCGATGCCAGACCACGCCGGCACCCACATCGACGCACCGCGGCACTTCGACAAGACCGGCCAGCCGATCAGCGAATACCCGCTGGAGAACTGCATCGTGCCGGGTATTTGCATCGATCTGCGCCACATCGCGCCGCGCGCCGAGATCGCACCCTCTGATCTTGAAGCGGCAGTGGAGAAGGCCGGCGTACCGGTGCCGAAGGGCGGCACCGTCCTGCTCTGCACCGGCCATCACGAACGCACTTTTCCGCGCAAGGAATATGCGACCGAGAATTCCGGCGTGAATGTCGCTGCAACCGAATGGCTGGCCAGGCAAGGCGTCGTGCACTTCGGTATCGACTCGATGCGGCCCGGGCCCGAGGGCAAGGTGAACTCGCTCGTTCACAAGGCGTGTTTCGAACTCGACATCACCCACATCGAGAGCCTGTGTAATCTGGAAGCGCTGCTCGGCAAGGGCCAATTCACCTTCATCGGCCTGCCGATGAAGTGGCGCGACGGCACCGGCTCGCCGATCCGCGCCGTCGCCGTGTTCGATATGTGAATTATCATCGGCCCTGCGGGATCGACGATCCATCGGGAATGGCCGAAAACTCGACGCGGACCAAGGCAGAAAAAAACAGACCCGGCGCAAGCCGGGCGACGCATGACGGGAGAAACACCATGTCCGATAAGAAATCCACATCCCCATCGCGTCGCGAGATTCTGCGGGCCACCGGCCTCGTGATGGGCGCGGCCGTGGCGTCCAACTTCGGGCCGGCGCCTGCGAAGGCGGCGGGCTATCCCGATCGCCCCGTCAAGATCATCGTGCCCTTCCTATTCCGGACCGACCGACATCATGGCCCGCATCCTCAGCACCCATCTTGGCGATGCCATCGGCGGTTCGGTGATCGTCGAGAACAAGCCGGGCGCCGGCGGCAATATCGGAATCGGCTTTGCGGCACACGCCGAGCCCGACGGCTACACGCTGCTGGTCACGTCAAGCGCCTATGTCGTCAATCCCGGCCTGTACGCAAAAATTCCCTACGACCCTTACAAGGATTTCGCACCGATTGCCGAGCTTGGAACTTCGCCGAATGTAATCCTGGTCGATCCCAAGCTCGGTGTGAATTCGCTGGCCGACCTGATCGCGCGTGCCAAGGCCAATCCCAACGAGCTCAATTATGCGAGCCCCGGTGTCGGTACGACGCCGCATCTTTCCGCCGAACTCTTCAAGATCGTCGGCGGAATCCAGATGACGCATGTGCCGTTCTCCGGCGCAGGCCCGGCCATCCAGGCGATTCTCAGCGGCACCACGCAGGTTGCCTTCGCAGCGCTGCCGCCGGCGCATCCGCACATCGAATCCGGCGCCCTGAAGGCGCTTGCCGTCACCGGCACCCATCGCTGGTTCGATCTGCCTGATGTGCCGACGATGGTCGAGCTTGGCTACAAGGATTTCATCTCCGATACGTTCCAGGGCTTTCTGACGCCGATAAAAACACCGCCGGCCATTGTCGAGCTGTTGTCGGCCGAGTCGATCGAAATTCTGAAGCGGCCTGTCATCACCGAGCAATTGCAAAACAATGGCTTCGAGGTCATCGCCAACGGACCCGACGGCATGCGTAAGCGCATCGAAGATGAAGTGCCGAAATGGCGCGACATCATCGCCAAGGCCGGCATCAAGCCGGTTTGATCGGATCATTCTTACCTGAACAAGAAACGACAACATCGGAGGCAGCGCCATGGCGCGAAAATTGATCGATATTTCCGTCCCGCTGCAGAACGACGTCCCGGCCGATCCGCCCGGCATTCATCCTGTCATCGAATACAACGATCATCAGAAAAGCCTGCCGCGGATGTTGGGTTTCTTTGAAGGGCTGAAGGCGGAAGATCTGCCGGACGGACAGGGCTGGGCCATGGAGACGGTTACTCTCTCCACCCATAACGGCACCCACCTCGATGCGCCCTACCATTACCATCCGACGATGAATCGCGGTGAGCGGTCATGGACCATCGACGAGGTGCCGCTGGAGTGGTGCCTGCAGCCCGCCGTGAAGCTGGACTTCCGGCATTTTCCCGATGGCTATGTCGCGACCGCCGGGGATGTCGAGGCCGAGCTCAAGCGCATCGGCCATACGCTGTCGCCGCTGGAGATCGTCGTGGTCAACACCAGCGCCGGCGCCAAATACGGCCGGCAGGATTATGTCAATTCCGGCTGCGGCATGGGGTATGA
>JAQGKC010000308.1 GCA_028290305.1 Bradyrhizobium sp. | reverse complement strand
GCAGGCCTTCGCGCTGCAGCTTCTTACGGGCGAGCTTGCGCGCGCGGCGCACGGCTTCGGCCTTTTCACGGGCCTTCTTCTCGGAGGGCTTTTCATAATGGCCGCGGAGCTTCATCTCGCGGAAAATACCCTCGCGCTGCATCTTCTTCTTCAGCGCCTTGAGGGCTTGGTCGACATTGTTATCGCGAACGAGAACCTGCACGCGGCATCCTCTTTCCATTGATCGGATTGGAATTCTGATAAAGCAAAGGGCCGACAAAAAGCCTAGCCCTTAACCCTGAGCGCGCGGATGTATCAGACAAAGGCGGCAATGTCCACTGTTGGTAATACAATTGTGCAGACTCGGGCGTCGCTAAATCAGGCTTTTAGAGCATGATCCGGAAAAGTGGGAACCGGTTTTCCGAAAAGATCATGCTCAAACAAAGAGATGAGATCATGGTCCGATTCCATCCAATCGGACCATGATCTAGTCCCGATCAGGCGGTTTTTGGCGGCACCGCCGCGACCTCCGTCACATGCCCCATCTTGCGGCCCGGCCGCGGCTGACCCTTGCCGTAAAGGTGAACGGTCGCGCCCGGGACGGTCAGCCATTGTTCATAGCTGTTGATTTCGTCGCCGATCAAATTGGTCATGGTGACGGGTCCATGACGGACCGGTTTGCCGAGCGGCCAGCCGGCAATGGCGCGGATGTGCTGCTCGAACTGCGAGATCGACGCGCCGTCCAGCGTCCAGTGCCCTGAATTGTGCACCCGCGGCGCAATCTCGTTGACCAGGATCTTCGGCCCGCCATCGCCTTGCACCACGAACAACTCGACTGCGAGCACGCCTACATAATTCAAGGCGTTCGCGATGCTCTCCGCGATGCCGCGCGCCTGCGCCGCCAGCGCATCGGAGATCGCAGCCGGCGCGCGCGAGGTTTTCAGAATGTGATCGCTGTGCTCGTTTTCGGTGACGTCGAAGCATTCGACCTGGCCTTCGGCGCCGCGCGCGGCGATCACCGAGATTTCGCGCTCAAAGGGAATGAAGGCCTCGAGGATCGCGGATTTGGTGGCGAGGTCCTCCCAGATCCGGTCGGGGTCGTCGCCTTCGCGGATGATCGCCTGGCCCTTGCCGTCATAGCCGAAGCGGCGGGTCTTGATCACGGCGGGGAGGCCGATTTTCGTGATCGCTGCCCGCAGCGCCGCTGCCGACGACACGTCGGCGTAGTCGGCGGTACCGATACCCAACTGCCTGACGAAATCCTTTTCGGCGAGGCGATCCTGGGTGGTTTCCAGAATTTTCCGGTTCGGCAGCACCGGACGCCGTGCCGCCAGGATCATCGCGGAGGCCGCCGGCACGTTCTCGAATTCGTAGGTGATGACATCGACGTCGTTGGCGAACAATTCCAGCGCCTCGACATCGGCATATTCCGCGCACGTCGCATTCAGCACGACATCGAACGCCGGCGAATCCGGGTCCGGTGAAAACACCTGGCATCGCAAGCCCAACCGCGATGCCGCCATCGCCAGCATCCGGCCCAACTGTCCGCCGCCGAGAATTCCGATGGTGTCGCCGGGCTTCAGCTTCACCTGATTTTTCGTAGTCACGCAGATCCCTCCGGGCGCTCGCCTACCGCCTCGGTCTGCTGCTTGCGCCAGGCTACAAGCCTGTCGGATAGCGCCGGGTCGTTGAGCGCGAGCACGCTTGCCGCAAGCAGCGCGGCGTTGATGGCGCCGGGCTTGCCGATCGCCAGCGTTCCGACCGGGACCCCGGCGGGCATCTGGACAATGGAATAGAGCGAATCGACACCGGACAACGCCTTCGATTCGATGGGAACGCCGAATACCGGAAGTTCCGTGAGCGACGCGGTCATCCCAGGCAGATGCGCCGCGCCGCCAGCGCCGGCGATAATGATCTTGAAGCCAACCGCCTTGGCGCCCTTGGCAAAGGCGAACAGCCGGTCCGGGGTGCGGTGCGCGGAGACGATGTGTTTTTCGCTGCTGATCCCGAGCGCGGTCAGGGTTTCGGCGGCATGGCGCATGGTGTCCCAGTCCGACTGGCTTCCCATGATGATGGCGATTGGGGCGGTCATGCGGTCAATTCTTTTCGGGAATCCAAAAACATAGGGCGGATTATAGGATCGGCCCATGGTTCGGCAAGGCGTGGCAAGGGGTCCGGAATGGACTATCCTGTCTTGGTGAATTCCGGCAAGCCTCAAGGACGTTCATGAAGAAGAAAACCAGGGCAACCGCCTCAAGGCTTACGAAACGCCGCAAAAGCGGCGTCGCGGAGCACAAAGTTGCCCAGCAGCGCGGAAGAAGGGTGAACGACCTGCCGGCGTCTTCGTCCCGGCCGCCGGTACCTAACGACGCCAAAACGACAATTCGCCGGCTCAGGACCCAATTGGCGGCGGCGCTTAAGCGAGTCGATGAACTGCAGGCTCACGCCGATACCGATTTCCTGCTGGATATTCCCAACCGGCGCGGTTTTGAGCGCGAGTTACACCGCTCGATCGCCTACATCAAACGCTATCAAGCGAGCGGCGCGCTGGTTGTATTGGACGTCGATCGCCTGAAGCCGATCAACGACGCTTTTGGACACGCGGCCGGCGATCAGGTGCTGAAGGCCATTGTGGCTGAGCTGTTGCGTCACGTGCGTTCATCAGACGTGATCGGCCGGCTGGGCGGCGACGAGTTCGCGCTCCTGTTGTGGAATCTCAGCGAGACCGACGCCCATGCCAAGGCGGCGTCGCTGGAAGAAGCCATCGACCGGCTCACCTTCGTGTTTCGCGGCCGCACCATCACGGCGGGCGCGTCCGCCGGGGTCGCTGTTCTCGGTCCCCACGCGGAAGCAGGCCGAGCGCTGGAGGAGGCCGACAGCGCGATGTATGTGCGCAAGGCGCAAAGGCGGCATGAAACGTGATGCGAGGCGAGTTCTAATCCTGCGCGTATTCTAATCGCAAAACCGGTTCCCTTTTGCGGAATACGCGTTACAGCCCGCTCAGATCATCCGGCACGTTGCCAAATTTTTTCAGCAATTGAGCGTCGCCGAATTCGCCGATCATGGGATCGCCGGTGCGGCTGAAAGCGACCGCGCCGATGCTGCCGGCGGCCTTTGCCAAGACTTCCGCGCGTCGCAACGCCCCCGACGAACTCTGGCATTCTTCCGCGCTACCTGCGACCGGCGAACCGGTGTCGTCCTGCAGGAATGGCAGTGCGACGTAATAGGTGACATCGGCCATGGTGTCGCTCCCGTTCGATCGATCAGGCGGCGTCGCTTTTCGCTCGCGGCAATTTTACCGATGCGCCGCCGTTCGAAGCCGCTGCCTGCAAATCCCGCAGCTCCGCTTCCAGATATTCGTTGGCCATGATCAGCGCCTTGATGGTGCTGCGCAGGTTTCCGTCGCACATCGCGATCGCCTGGTCGCAGGCCTGCTCGTAACGGCTGACGTCGGACAGTGCAGAAGGTTCGGACATGGCGAGTTCCCGATGGCTGGAGGAGGCGGGAGTGATGTTCCTATTTTGTTCTCTTGGAGTCAAGGGGGAGCTAACGGCCCCGAATTGTCTTTTCCACTGGTCCACCGGCACCCGCAGCGCGCCGATCTGGATTTCACCGAAGCGGCATCCGGAACGTGAATCGCGTCTCGTCCGGCGATGACGTCACGTCGATGGTTCCGCTATGGGCGCGTGCGATCTCCGAGGCGATGTATAGCCCCAGCCCCAGGCCTTGCTGGGAGTTCTGCGCGGATACCCGGTAGAACGGCTGAAACAGCCGGTCCATCGCTTCGCACGGAATCGGTTCGCCGGAATTTGCGACCGACAGTTCGAATTCGCCGCCTTGCGTCGTCGCACGTACGCGGATCGGTCTTGCGGCCGTGCCGTGGGTGACCGAATTACCGAGCAGATTGGAAAATAGTTGCGCGATGCGCCCGCCGTCGCAATCGACCGGCCGTGTCAAATTGAAAATTGTTTCGATCCCGCTCTCGGGAGAGATGGCGCGAAGCTCTGCGATGACCTGATTCAGAACCGGCTCCAGGGATTGCATGGAGCGTTTCAATGCCAGTCCGCTGCCCAACCGGCCGCGCGCGAAGTCCAGTACGTTGTCGATCAGGGCTGACATCCGCGCGACGCTCTTCTGCATCAATCCGAGAATCTCATCGGCATCTTCCTTCGAGTTCCCTTTCGTGAGCATTTTCGTGCCGGCGGCGATGGAGGCGAGCGGGTTGCGGAGATCGTGGCCGAGTACGGCGATGAACTGCTCACGCAGTTCCGACGTCTCGCGCTCGCTCAACAACCTGGCCTCGCTGGCGGCCAGCCGATCGACCGCCTCGAGATGGGTCGCAATCAGTTCCGCGAACAGCTTGAACATGCCGATCGTCTGCGGCGTGTTCAGACGCGCCGGCCGAGGATCGATCGCGCACAAGGTGCCGAAGAACGTTCCGTCCGACAGCACGATCGGCATCGAGATGTAGCTCTGAAAGCCGTATTTCGCGGGAGTGTGATGTCCGCAATAGGCGACATCCTCGGCAACATTGTCGATGACGACGGCTTCATGGCTCTGCCGGATCTCATGGCAAATGGTGGTTTCGACCTCAAGTTCCCCGCCGGGAGTCAGGCCGAACTCGATTTCGTCGCGCACCGCGCAGCAAACCCACCGCTGCTCGGTGACGCGCGCCACGGCGGCGAAACCCATGCCGGTCGACCGGCAGACCACTTCAAGAATGTGCGGAACCGCTGAGATACTCTGCACGGCAGCGAGGTCCGCGCTGAGATCGGTTGCCATGATCAGCCTTCGGGTGAAGCCCCCGAAACAAAAGCTAGCGCAGGCATGATGGCCTGTCGAGAAATCTGTAAGGCTGGAACTAAAACAAAATCCGGAGCTTATCGGGTATTCGCAGGAGTGAGACCATGGGTCTTGTCGAGGCCAAAAGACCCGTGGTGCTGATCGTCGAGGATGAGTTTCTGTTGCGAGTGGACGCGGCCGATATGATCGCCGCTGCTGGGTTCGAGGTGGTCGAAGCAGCCAATGCCGACGAAGCGATCGAAGTTCTGGAAGCCCGCCGGGACATCATGGTCGTCTTTACGGATATCCAGATGCCCGGTTCCATGGACGGATTGAAACTCGCTCGCGCCGTCAGGGGCCGCTGGCCTCCGATCAAGATTGTCGCAACCTCCGGCCGCCCTGATGTGGAGGAAACCGATCTGCCCGAAGGCGGGCGGTTTCTGCCGAAGCCCTACAGCCCGGTTCAGATCACTGGTGTGCTGCGAGAGTTGACGGCCGGCGAGTGAATTTCAATGCCGGAGAATGACAAAGACTACGCGATGATATCCGGCGTGATCTGGTCTTCGATGAAGGCGATGCGGTCCCGCAACTGCAGCTTGCGTTTCTTCAGCCGTTGCAGCCGCAACAAATCCGGCGCGGGAGATTGATGCAAGGCATCGATCGCCGCGTCGAGATCGCGGTGCTCTTGCTGCAGCCGTGCGAGCTCGGATTCGAGTTCGCGCTCATCTTCGTTGGTCATGGTGTACGTTAGCTGAAAACGCGATGAGGTTGCGAAAGGTTGTGGAATCCTTGTGGGGAATATCGTCCTTGCCGGGCCTGTGCGCAAGCGGAGGGTTCCATACTCACGATTGGTTACAGATACCGCCGAAATATGAGAGCGAGGTTTTCGATACCCATCGACAGAATAGGTTACTCGTGTAGACTTATGCGTCCGGATCGAATCTGAGGTCTTAATCCAACCGAGGAGATTTCGTATGGCAATACAGGCGCATCTCGTTGAACTGGAACGGAAACACAAGGTTCTGGAAAACGAATTGCACGACGCTCTCGTGCACCTTTCAACGGACGACCTGCAAATTGTCGAGCTAAAGCGCCGGAAACTAATGGTTAAGGACGAGATCGAGCGGCTGAGGCAGACGGCGAGCGAAACGCTGCACTAGCTGGCTTCCGCCAGCATCGCCATCATCTCACTGCCGTCATCCCTTGCGTAAGCCTTTATGCTCGCCCTCGAGGTGCGTTCGGCGGCGCACTTGTGCCGCTTGCGTGCCTCGAAGGATGGTTGCACCGCAATGCACCGTCGCTCGGGCGACGGAATGCCGCGCAGACGACGATTACACCCCCGCCAGTTCGCCGACATAATCCGCGATCGCCAGCGATGAGGTCAGCCCCGGCGATTCTATTCCAAACAAATTGATCAGCCCGCCGATGCCGTGCTCCCGCGGTCCCTGGATCAGGAAATCCTGCGCGGCCACCGCTGGCGGCACGATCTTGGGCCGAATTCCCGAATAGCTGGGCATCAACGCACCGTCCGGCAGTGTCGGCCAGTATCGCCGGATGGCCGGATAAAATCTTTCCGCCCGTGCCGGATCGACGGCGTAATCGATTGTCTCGATCCATTCCACGTCAGGACCGAACCGGGCCTGTCCCGCCATATCGAGGGTGAGATGCACGCCGAGCCCGCCGGGCTCCGGCACCGGATAGATCAGGTGTGAAAACGGCGCGCGCGCATTGCAGCTGAAATAATTGCCCTTGGCGAAATAGGCCCGCGGTATCAGGTCGATCGGCATGCCGTCGATGCTGCGCGCAACCGCAGGCGCGCCGAGTCCCGCGGCATTGACGAGCAGGCTGCATGCCAGGGTCATCGGCGCGTCGCCGC
Organism: Bradyrhizobium sp.; assembly: GCA_028290305.1. Next base: position 14,255 of record JAQGKC010000308.1, on the reverse strand, counting down.
CGGCCTCGATCTCGATTCGATCGGTTGTCGCTGTGGCGCGCAGCAGCGGGGTGTGAAAGGCACAGGCCGCGCCCGCATCTTCGGCGTCGCCGCGCAGCGCCAGCATATAGGCGTGGCTGTCGATGATGCCGGTGGAAGGCGAGAGCAGGGCGGCGTCGCAGTTCAGCGCCGGCTCCAGTGCTCGCGCCGCATCGCCGGAGAGGGTTTGCAGATCGAGCACGCCATTGGCTTCGGCGTGAGCCTTGATCGATTGCAGCTTTTCGGTTTCCTTGGCCGCCGTCGAGACGATCAGCTTGCCGCAATTGCGATGCGGGACGCCATGATCCCGGCAGTATTCGTAAAGGGCGCGCTTGCCGCTGACGCACATCCGCGCCATCAGGCTTCCCGCGGGATAGTAGATGCCGGCGTGGATCACCTCGCTGTTGCGCGATGAGGTTACGGTGCCGATTCCTTCCGCCGCCTCAATGATGATGACCTCGCGGCCTGCCTGGGCCAGCCGCCGGGCGACGGCAAGACCGATCACCCCCGCACCGACCACAACACAATCGACTTTATCCATTCGCAGTTCAGATCCGGGATTGTTGGTTATTCGACCCGACGCACGCTTTTCGTGAGCTAGCGCGCGTCCAGGATCAATCGTGTTCACATACTACCGTGTTGTCTTGGGACGATCTTTCGAGCAATCCCGTTGGGCTGGTTTCAGAGCGGCTTTCGTACCGGTTCCCCGTTATTGAAGCATTAATCATGTCAGGGCAATTGCCGTAATTTAAGTCACATTTTTGGGTTGTGTAAGGACGCGTTTACCCGATCCAAACCCGTGTAGCCAGACACTCAGCGGCGGAAATCCGCGGGTGACTGATGGCTGACAAGAATTGGCAGGCAGGCGGCAAGATTCTGATTCCTGCGCAAGCATTGCTGTGCCTGGTCGCCACCATTGCGCCGGTCGGTGCCGCCTGGGGCGTATCCGATAAGTTTGCACCCATGAGCTATATCGGCTCAGCCGATCCCAATATGATTTGGGAAGCGCTGATCGGCGGTATCGTCGTCTGCTCTTTTCTTGGCGCCGTCGCACTGTGGATTCAATCGTCCTTGCGCAAGGTCAGGCGATCGCAATTGCGCAGAAACGCATTTGTCAGCTCCGCCCTGAATCACCTCAGCCAGGGCGTGGTCATGACGGATGCGCGGAAACGGATTGTGTTCTGTAATGATCGCTATCTCGAAATCTACGGCCTGGCCCGTTCGGATATCCCGAGAAACATGACCGGGCCGGAACTGCTGGCGCTAAGGCGCAAACGCGGCATACTCGACGTCAGCATCGACGATTTCTACGCAAACGCCGGCACCCCGGAAGGTCTCCTTACCGAGCTGCCTGGCGGGCGATCGGTTGTGGTCAAATATTTTGCACTGCCAAACGGCGGTTCGGTGGCGACGCATGAGGATTACAGCGAGCAGCGCAGGCTATCGAGACGACTTGCCTCGACCAAGCAGTTCCTGGAATCGATGCTCGACAATGTTCCGGTATGCGTGGCCGCCAAGAGCATCGAGGACGGCCGCTATATTTTTGCCAACCGTGCGTTCGAACGTTTCTCGCGCTTTTCCCGCGACTACATCGTCGGCAAACGTGCCGATGAGATCTTCCAGGCCGAGACCGCGGCGACCATAGAGGCGGCGGACCGCTCGGCGCTCAACTCGCCCGAAGGGCAGTTTCGCAGCGAGTTCGCCGTTCAGCGCGGTTCGAAAAAGCGCGTTCTCGCCAGCAACCGCGTGATCGCGCGCGACGAAAAAAACCAGCCTGAATTCCTGATCGCACTGTTCGATGACATCACCGACCGCAGATCGCTTTCCAAGGAACTCGAAAATACCAAGAAGTTTCTTGAACTGGTCGTCGATAACATTCCGGTTTCGCTGATCGTCGAGCGCGTCAGCGACGGACGGTACCTGCTTGCCAATCGCAGCGCCGAGACCATCCTCAACCGGCGGCGCGAGGATGCCACCGGACTGACGGCTGCGGATATCTTCAATCCGAAAGAAGCCAAACTGATTATCGCGCGCGACGACGCGGCGATCAGGAAGCGTGGCCTGCTCACCGAGGAACATCCGATCAGCACCAAGGATGGATTGCGGCTGTTCCTGACGCGCCGCATGACGGTGCTCGATGACGCCGGCGAGCCGCAATACCTGATCAAGACCCACGAAGACGTCACCGACCGCCGCCAGACCGAGTCGCGCATGGCGCATATGGCGTATCATGACGGCCTGACGGATTTGCCGAACCGCCTCGCCTTCCTGCAGGCGCTGGCGCAGATGATCGAGGCCTGCGCCGGCACCGATGAGGAATTCGCGGTGCTGTCGGTCGATCTCGACGGCCTGAAGGAAATCAACGACGTGTTCGGCCATGCGGTCGGCGACAAACTACTGGTCGAGGTGGCGCGCCGCATCCAGACCTCGGCGCGCGGCGGCGTTGTGGCCCGGCTCAGCGGTGACGAGTTCGGATTGATCATCGACGGAAAGCAACCCGCCGCCGGGATGGCGCTGGCCCAACAACTCGCCGAAGCGATGGCGAACGAGTTCCAGATCGACGGCAAATCGGTTCGCACCGGACTGACCACCGGCATCTCGATATTCCCGCATAACGGCGCGGACGCCGCATCGCTGCTTGCCAACGCCGGCGCGGCATTGTTTCGCGCCAAGGCGAAATCGCGGGGCTCGATCAGCATCTACGAACCCGAGATGGACCAGCAGATTCGCGATCGCCGCGTGCTGCACCAGGACCTCTCGGTCGCGGTCAAGAACGGCGAACTCTCGCTGTATTACCAGCCGCAGGCGATGGCGCGCCAGACCGTCGCCAGCAGTGAAATCATCGGCTTCGAGGCCCTGGCGCGGTGGCTCCATCCGGTGCGCGGCTTCGTTCCGCCAAGCGATTTCATCCCGCTCGCGGAAGAAAGCGGCTTGATCGTCGAGATGGGCGAGTGGATCCTGCGCGAAGCCTGCCGGGAAGCCGCATCGTGGTCGATGCCGCTGCAGATCGCGGTCAATCTGTCACCGGCGCAGTTCATGCACGGCGATGTGGTCGGCCTCGTGCACTCGATTCTCCTCGAAACCGGCCTCGCGCCGGGCCGGCTGGAACTGGAAATCACCGAGGGCGTGCTGATCGAGGACTTCGATCGCGGGCTGGCGCTGCTGCGGCGGCTGAAGGCGCTCGGCGTGCGCGTTTCCATGGACGACTTCGGCAGCGGCTATTCCTCGCTGAGCTATCTGCAGGCGTTTCCGTTCGACAAGATCAAGATCGACCGCGCTTTCGTCATCAATCTCGGACACAATCCGCAATCGGCGGCGATCGTTCGCGCGGTGATCGGCCTTGGCCACGGTCTTGAAATGTCGATCGTTGCCGAGGGCGTGGAAACCCAGGAGCAGCTCAGCTTCCTTGCGGACGAGGGCTGCGATGCGGTGCAGGGCTATTTCATCGGCAAGCCCTTGCCGATCGGACAATACGCCGCGCTGATCGGCTGCACCAATGCGATGGAGCCTGCACGCAAGACCGGCTAGAGCTTCGGTTCCGCTTGAATCAGAACCGAAGCTCTATCTTTTGTTTGACGCATTTTCTTTGCGCGAAGTGGTATCCCCTCCGCTCGAAAGCGCTATAGACCTTGCGCATGGCGGACTACGACCTTGCGATCATCGGCGGCGGTTTGAACGGTGCCAGCGTTGCGCGCGACGCCGCGGGACGTGGTCTGAGGGTGATCCTGCTCGAGCAGGGCGATCTCGGTGCCGCCGCATCCTCCGCTACATCGCGATTGGTCCATGGCGATCTGGCCACGCTGGAGCGCAGGAGTTTTTTTCGCGTGCGTTCGGCGCTGGCCGAGCGCGACACCTGGCTGCGGATCGCTCCGCATCTGGTGCGCCCGATGCGCTTTGCGATCCCCGCCCATTCTGACGAGCGTCCGTCCTGGCTGCTGCGGTTGTGGTTGCTGCTTTACGACCGGCTTGCACCTCGCATGCGTCTGCCGGGCTCGGTGACGGTCGATGTCACGCACCATCCGATCGGTAATGCGCTGAAGCGGCCATTTGGCACCGCGTTTGAATATTCCGATTGCGTGGTGGACGATTCGCGGCTGGTGATCGCCAATGCCGTCGATGCCGCGGAGCGCGGCGCCGTGATCCGCACCGGCGCGCGCTGCGTGCGCGCCGACCGGCTCGACACCTGGCGGCTGGTGGCGATCGATCGCGGCCATCGCCGGGTGATCACGGCGAGGGCGCTGGCCAACGCCAGCGGCGCCTGGACCGCTTCGGTTGCGGAAACCGTGTTGCGCATGCCGCCACCGCGCGTCGGCGCGATGAAGATGAGCCAGATTATCGTCAGGCGCCTGTTCGATACCGACAACGTCTATGTGTTCCAGAACAGCGACCGGCGGCTGATCTTCGCCAGTCCGTACGAGCGCGATTTCACGCTGATCGGCACCGTGGGGCAAACGTTCAAAGGTGATCCCGCTGTGGTGTCGATGGCCGCCGGCGATGTCGCCTATCTCTGCGACGCCGCTAACCGGTATTTTCGCGAGCGGATCGATCCATCTGATGTGATCAGGACGGTTTCCGGCGCCAATATGATCACGGGACCCGCAATCAAGCGCGGCGCGCTGGATGGCGGGGTGACATTCGACCGCCGGCGCGGCAAGGCGCCGCTGCTGACGATCTTCGGCGGCGATGTCACGACCTCGCGCCTGCGTGCGGAGCAAGCCGTTTCCAGGCTCACGCCGTTTTATCCGATGTCGCCGCGCTGGACCGCGAAAGCGCCGCTGCCAGGAGGCGACTTTGCGTGGCAGCGGTTCGACGCAGAGGTCGATGCTGCGCGCGAGCGCTGGCGGTTTCTCAGCGAGGTTCAGGCCCAGCGTCTGGTCGCGGCCCACGGCTCGCGTCTTGAGGACGTATTCGGCGACGCCACCAGCCGGGCCGACCTCGGCCCGGCCTTTGGACCGGAACTGACGGGCACAGAGGTGCGCTATCTCATGGCAAATGAATGGGCGCGTTTCCCTGACGATATCCTCTGGCGGCGTTCGAAACTTGGGTTGACCATGCCGCCACAGGATCGGGAGGCGCTGGCTGCATTCATGGCAGCATCCGCGTGAGTGGAGCAGGTTGGGGCGAGTGCTTCCACGGCTTCCGAAAAGACCCGCCGCTTGCTATGTTCCCCGGACTTTGGAAAACATGGGCGAGTCTGAAAACAGACTCGTTACAAAAAATAACTCGGGAGGAAATCATATGAAACGTTGGTCAGCCGTTAGCGTCGCCTTGCTTCTGGTCGGGTTCGCCGCTTTCTCATACTCGCATCAGGCGTCCGGCCAGACCGAAGGCGGGTGGATCACACTGTTCGACGGCAAGAACCTCGACAACTTCAACAAGATCGGTGACGCCAACTGGCGGCTGGAGGACGGCGCCGTCGTTGCCGACAAGGGCAACGGCTTTCTGGTCACGAAGAACCCCTATACCGATTATCAGATCAGGGCTGAATTCTGGGTCGACACCGACGCCAACAGCGGGATTTTCATTCGCTGCACCGATCCCGACAAGATCGGCAGCGCCAATGCGTACGAGGTGAACATCTGGGATACGCGGCCGGATCCGACCTACGGCACCGGCGCGATCGTCGACGTCGGCAAGGTCGATCCCATGCCAAAGGCCGGCGGTAAATGGAACGTCTATGAGATCACGGCAAAGGGCTCGACATTCACCGTGACGCTTAACGGGCAAAAGACCGTCGACGGGGCGCAAGACACCAAATTCACGAGTGGACGGATCGCGTTACAGCATGGATTGGGCCTCAAGGACGACAAGGGTGTCGTGAACGACCGGGGCGTGGTGAAATTTCGCAAGGTAGAGATCAAGCCGCTATAGGAAAGGTTTGCGGCGGCCGAAGGCCGCCGACTCGCCGTCTTCCATAAGGCGGAGAAGATCGTCAACAACATCGTAGCGGCACGTGATGCGCCGCGGTTGAGTCGAAGCTGTTCCGCCGCTAGCTTGCAGCAAGGACGGGGCAGGCTGGCATCATGACCGAGGACGCAGCGAAAGCCGCAACGGATGCGGATTCGGCGAAACCCGAACCGCAGATGGTGGCGGCCGACATGCCGCTGCTGCGCATCGACGCGGCGGTGAAGAAATTCGGCGCAGTGCGGGCGGTGGACCGGCTGTCGCTCGACATCAGGGCGGGAGAGTTTTTCGCGCTGCTCGGCCCAAGCGGGTGCGGCAAGACCACGCTGTTGCGGATGCTCGCCGGTTTCGAGACCCCGGACGAAGGCCGCATATTGCTCGGCGGCAAGGACATCGCGCAGGTGTTGCCGCACGAGCGTCCGGTCAACATGATGTTCCAGAACTATGCGCTGTTTCCCCATCTCACCGTGCGGGACAATATCGCGTTCGGACTGAAGCGCGCCCGCATGCCCCGTTCCGAGATCCGCACCCGCGTGGCGGAGATGGTCGCGCTGGTCAAGCTGGAGGGGTTGGAGAAGCGGCGGCCCGATCAGCTCTCCGGCGGTCAAAAGCAACGCGTGGCGCTGGCACGCTCATTGGCGCGCCGCCCGCAGGTGCTGCTGCTCGACGAACCCCTGGCCGCGCTCGACAAGAAGCTGCGCGAAAGCACGCAAGCGGAATTGATGGAGCTGCAACGGCGCCTCGGCATGACCTTCATCATCGTCACCCACGATCAGGAAGAGGCGATGACGGTGGCCGACCGGATCGGTGTGATGGATCAGGGCCGTCTCGAACAAGTCGCGACGCCGCGACAGCTTTACGAAGCGCCCAATTCGCGCTGGATCGCGGAGTTCGTCGGCGACATCAACATATTCGAGGGACAGGTCTTATCGCACGAGGCCGGTCGCGTAATGATCTCGACGCAGGGCGCCGGAACGATCGCTGTCGCGGAGCCGCGCGATCCCATCACGAAAACCCTTGTCAGCGTCGCGATCCGGCCGGAAAAGGTCAAGCTGTCGCGTCGCGGCCCGGTGTCCGACGCGGTCAATGCGCATGCGATCAACCGGCTGGAAGGTGTCGTAACCGATGTCAGTTATCTCGGCGGCCTCACCACCTATAAAGTGAAACTCGATAGCGGCGCTGTCCTGCGTTCGTCGATGGCGAATACCGCGCGGCTCGAAACCGACGCCTACAGCGCAACCCATCGCGTGGTGGCATGGTTCACGCCCGACGATTGCGTGGTGCTGGAGCGATGAGCGCCCGCCGCATCTTCGCCCGCCCGGCGCGGATCGCCGCGATCGCGCCCCATCTGTGGATGGTGCTGTTCTTCCTGGTGCCGTTCGGCTTCGTGCTCAAGATCAGTCTGTCGCAAACCGCGATCGCACAGCCGCCCTATCTGCCGGTGTTCGACCTGACGCAGGGTTTCGCGGCGATCAAGGCGGCCTTCGCGGCGTTGTCGCTGGATAATTTCAGGCTGCTGGTCTCCGATGACCTGTATGTCCTGTCCTATCTGCGCAGTCTTGTCGTCGCAGCGGTGTCGACATCGATCCTCTTGGTGATCGGCTACCCCATCGCCTACGGCATGGCGCGGCTGCCGCAGCGCTGGCAAAGCGTGGCGATGATGCTGGTGATCGTTCCGTTCTGGACCTCGTTTCTGATCCGCATCTATGCCTGGATCAACATCCTGCAGCACGACGGCCTGCTCAACAAAATCCTGCTCGCGCTGCATCTGACCTCGGCGCCGGTGGTATGGCTGTCCACCGACAGTGCGATGTATCTCGGCATCGTCTACTCCTATCTGCCGTTCATGATCCTGCCGCTCTATGCGACGCTCGCCAAAATGGACCCGGCGTTGCTGGAGGCCGCAAGCGATCTCGGCTCTTCGCCGCGGCAGGCATTCTGGCTGGTGACGTTTCCGCTGTCGCTGCCGGGCGTCGCCGCGGGGGTGCTGCTGTGCTTTATTCCCATTGTCGGGGAATTCGTCATTCCGGACCTGCTGGCCGGTTCCGATAGCATGATGATCGGCCAGACCCTGTGGCTGGAATTTTTCACCAACAAGGATTGGCCGGTCGCGTCTGCCGCCGCGGTGCTGTTGCTGGTGCTGCTGCTGGCGCCATTGACGTTCTACGACCGGCTGCAGCGCCGCCAGCTCGAAGGCGGACGATGATGGCCCGAGCGAACAGCCTGTCGAGGTTCAATATCATCGCGCTCACGCTCGGGCTGGCATTTCTGTACCTGCCGATCGTGATCCTCGTGATCTATTCGTTCAACGCTTCGCGGCTGGTCACGGTGTGGGGTGGCTGGTCGCTGCGCTGGTATAGCGAATTCTTTCATGACCGCACCATGCTGGAGGCGGCCTTGATGAGTTTTCGGGTGGCGGCGGTGTCGGCTACACTAGCGACGCTTCTCGGTACGCTCGCCGCGGTGGCGTTGTCGCGCGGCGAGCGCTTCAAGGGCCGCACGCTGTTTTCCGGCATGCTCTATGCGCCGCTGGTGATGCCCGAAGTCATCACCGGACTTTCGCTGCTGCTGTTGTTCGTGGCGCTGAATGTCGAGCGCGGCTTCTGGACCGTGACGATGGCGCATACCACGCTGACCATGTGTTTCGTCGCCGTGGTGGTGCAGTCGCGGCTCGGCCCGCTCGATCGCAGCCTGGAAGAAGCGGCGATGGATCTCGGCTGCGATCCGGCGCGGGCGTTTCTGAGCGTGACGCTGCCGCTGATCCTGCCTGCGATCGCAGCGGGCTGGATGCTGGCGTTCACGCTGTCGCTCGACGATCTGGTGATCGCAAGCTTCACCACCGGTCCCGGCTCGGAGACGCTGCCGATCCGGATCTATTCGGAGGTGCGGCTCGGCGTGAAGCCCGAGATCAACGCGATCTGCGCGCTGGTGATCGGATTGATCGCGGTGGTGATCGTCATTGCATCGTTTGCCTCGAAACTGTCGAGCGCGCGGGGCGAGAGTGCCGCGCCGTTGTGACTCCCGTCATTCCGGGGCGATGCGAAGCATCGAACTACGATGTGCATTGCACATCGGAGAATCTCGAGATTCCGGGTCTGGTGCTGCCGCACCATCCCGGAATGACGGTATTTGAACCGTCACGACTTCACCGCGCCGGCCGTCAGCCCGCCGACCATGTAGCGCCTGAACGCGTAGTAGATCGCTGCCGGCGGCAGCGCGTAGATGAAGCCGGTGGTCATCAGCAATTCCCAGGGCGAATCATCGGCGGCGAGGAAGTTGCCGAGCGCGACCGGCAGGGTGATGTCGGTGTCCTTTGACAACAGCAGGAACGCGTAGAGATATTCGTTCCAGGCGAGCAGCAGCGCATAGGTCCCGATCGCCACCAGCGATGGCATCATCAGGGGGATATAGACCAGCCGGAACAGTTGCAGTGTGGTCGCGCCATCCATGATCGCTGCCTCGTCCAGCTCCACCGGCAGCTTGTCGGAGGCCTGCTTGAGTACCCAGATCGCATAAGGCGCGGAAATCGTCACCATCGCCAGGATCAGCGACCATTGATTGTTGAGCAAGCCGTAATTGCCCATGGTCCGATACATCGGAACGGCCAGGAACGCGGCGGGGATGAAGTAGGTAAAGAGCGCGAGATTCATCACAGCCCTTCCACCGGGGACGCGCAGCCTCGAGATCGAGAACGCCGCGGCGGTCGCGATGAACAAGGTCAGCGCGCCGACGGCAACTGCGATGACGATCGAATTCCAGAACTGAACCCAGAAATCCCTGAGGAAATAATGCTGCTGACGAAACACGATCTCGAAATTGTGCAGGGTCGGATGATCGGGCCAGAATTTGCCGGCGAAGGCGTCTTCCTTCGGCGAGATCGCGAACAGGAACATGTGGTAGATCGGCAGCATGGTCCAGATGAACACGGGAATGCCGATCAGCAGCAGGCGCGCCTCGGTACCAACATCGCGCAAGGAGGGGAGCTTCATCGCGACAACCGTTTCATCATGAAATAGACCAGCGGCAGCACCAGCGGCAGCGCGCATACGATCGCCGCCATCGAGAGATCGAGCTGATCGAGCCTGAGGTAGCGGATGCCGAGCGTCGACAGCACGTGGGTGAGATCGGCGGGCCCACCGCCGGTCAGGAGATAGACGCTGTTGAAGTCGCCGAGTGTCCAGATCATCGAGAGCAGCGTGCAGGTGAGATACAGTGTCCGCAGCGAAGGCCAGGTGATGAAGCGGAATTTCTGCCACCAGCTCGCGCCGTCGACATCGGCCGCTTCAAACAGCTCCTGCGCAATCGCCAGCCGTCCGGTCATCAGGATCAGGGTCCAGAACGGCAGCGATTTCCAGATATGCATCCCGATCGCCATGGTGAGTGCGATCGCCGGATCGTTGAGCCAGTTCGGGCCGTCTTCCCCGGTGAATTTGAAGATGAGCTGATTGACCATGCCCCATTCCGGATTGAGCATGAAGCGCACCGACAGGATGGTCGGAATCGAGGGCACCGCCCATGGCAGGATGAACAGCACCGACAGCCATTTGATCCACGAGCGCTCCTGAATGAAGAAGCCCGACAGGAACAGCGCGACCACCATTTTGAAATTGATGCCGATCACCAGGAAGATCAGCGTGTTGACCGCGGCACGCGCGAAGATCGGATCGTTGTAGAGTGCGACATAGCTTGCCGGATGGCGCGCCAGCCAGAGTCCGTAGCAAACCGGATAGACCACGAAGGCGATAAACACGAGCATGTAGGGCGCAAGCAGCACGATGCCCCAGATTTGCGGGGTCGTCAGACGCGCCGACAGCGGCCCGCCGGGGGCCGCATCGTCGGGTGTTGTGAGCGTCATCGTTGCCATGCGACGAACCTGAAGTGGATGCCGGCCGCGTCAGCGGCGCAGCATCGTTGGCAGGGCATGATCCCGAAAAGTGGTGTCCGGTTTTCGGATAAGATCATGCCCAAACAAAATTAGATGACGAGTCCGATTCAACGCAGTTGAATCTGATTCAACGCAGTTGGATCAGACCCTCACCCCGCAACCTGCTTGATGCGGGCGATCAATTCGTCGACGGCCTTGTCCACCGGCACCTTTTCGCTGACCACGCGATTCATCGCCTTGGCCCAGACGTTCTCATTATTCAGGATGGTGAACTTGTAGTTCTTGACGAAATCGAACGGCGCCGTGCCGCCCATGAATTGGGTATAGACCGCCTTGCGATGATGGTCGGCCTGCCAGAATGGGCTCTTCTGCCCGGCCAGCGTGACCGGGAACCAGCGGCCCAGCGCGCCTTCGACGTAAGGCTGCAGATTTTCCTCCTGCAGCAGGAATTTCACGAACTCCTTGGCCTGCGCCTTGTTCTTCGCGGCGGTAAAGATCACCCCGGTCTTGACGTCGGAACGATATTTGATCGGCGATCCATCCGGCTTGTTGGGAAAGGATGCGGTGATGATGGTTTCTTCGTACGCCTTCTTGCCGGCGGCGCGCTGCTCCGGCGTCAGCGCCGGGTTATTGGAGTCCTCGAACCACTTCGCCGCGATCGAGATGGTGAAGTTGTGGGTCATCACCGTCGTATGATTATGGAAGGCGACGTTGTTGTCCGGGTCCTTCCAGGTGGTGGATGACGGCGGCGTGCAGCCCTTGATGTAAGGATCGGTGTAATCCCTAAGCGCGCCGATCAGGCCTTCCCGCACCTTGGGATCGTCGACCAGAAGCTTTCCGTCGTCGTCGACGAGCTTCACATTGTAGGCGTCCATGAAGGTATAGAACGACTGGAAGGAGTCGGTCGATTCCACGCCCATTGGCTGGCCGATGCCGTAGGCGCGTGTGCCTGAGGCCTTGCGGTAGGCGGGCTGCACCTTGTCGCACCAGAACGACCAGTAGTCCGCCCATTTGGTTGGGATGTCGCTCTCCTTGAAGCCGGCCTGTTCGAGCATGTCCTTCCAGATTTGTACATGCATGCTCTGCTGCTTCAGCGGAAAGCCGTAATAGGCCTTCTTCTTGGTCTGGTCGTTATAGAGATAGGCGGTCTCGATGGTGTTCGGCGCGAACGCCGGTTTCATCGGCGTGAGGATGTCGGAGAGATCCTCAAGCTTGCCCTCGAACGCCCATTTGCCCGCCGCCTGCACGTCGTAAGTGTCGGAGTAAGCGACATCGGGGACCGTGCCGGAGTCGAGCGCTGCCACCGTTTTCGGAATCATGTCCTGAATGGCGTATTGCGACAGTTCGACCTTGATGCCGGTCTTGGCCTCGAACTTCCTGATCGCCTCGAGCAGCGCGTCGTCCTCGGACTTGTAGAAGCCCTTGCCCCACCAGACCGTGATTTTTTGCTGAGCCATCGCCGGCGCAGCCGCGTACAGAAGTCCGACCGAAGCGAGCGCGATCGAAAGCGCGCGAATTCCCCTGGATCCCACGTTACTCTCCCTGATCTGTCCGGTTTTTTAACCGGTTGCGGGAAAGCCTAACGCATTCCCGCGGTCTGTCCAGATGGCGCATGTCTTGCGATGGGGACGCCGGTCCGGACCAGGCCCACCCGTCATTGCGAGCGAAGCGAAGCAATCCATAGCGCAAGCACGAAAGTGTGGATTGCTTGGTCGCTTTGCTCCTCGCAATGACGTAAAAATACACGTTCGCGATCTCGCGGCGCAATGCGCCCGAGCCGTTAAGCGAACTCTCCGCCCAAGAGGGCGTGGGGAATGCCGGGTGCCCGCTGCACCCGCAGCCTCGTGTGCAGTGTGTTGGTAGCACACGAGTGTCGTCACCACGGTCGCACCGGTTCACCCGGCATTCCCGCACGCAATGGTTTTAACGGCTTATTTCGTGCTCTCCCCGGTGACGAATTCGTCTTGTCACCGTCATCGGCGGATTGAGGTGTTGGCCGAACCCGGTTGGGCTCGCAACACCTCCGCCGATTTAGCACCAGCAACGGGTGCCAGGACCACACGGTTTTGCCGTCCGCGACCCGTCTTCGCCAGGAGGCCTCAGCAGCGTGTGCACGACCGCCGAAGCATTGGCGAAGACAGAAGCAACATCGTTCGTCCGCGCGCCTCGATCGCTCACGGAAAACCGCCCTGCGACCACCATTGCGCGCCCGACGCTGCCGCGTCCACTGCATCCCATCCCAACGTTCGTGACGATGGCCAACGCCCCTCGTGAGGGACGGGACGGCGGGAGATAGGGGGTGATTTGGGGAAAATGCGAAGAGGAATATTTTTTGGATGGGGACTGGACGGGTAGAAACAGATTGATCCGGTGCAGGAAATTGACGATTGAGCGCAACGCGCCGTGGAAAGCCCTCTGAGGAATAGAAAGCCGCTGATGCGGTGGTAAGCGGTGACTAGCTGCGGCATTATTCGTGCGTCAGATCGAGAGTCAGCTTTGCCCCCCGAAAGCAGACGTCAGTCGGGCAGGTGGGATGTCCGTTTCGTGCCCAGAACCGGACGTTCCGGACTGGCGCTTACTGCGGTCCAACGCCCGGGCGAGGACGCGTTCAGCCAAGATAGCTGATAAATCTTGACGTGTATGTGAAATAGACCACACGCCGGGTGACGCGCAATTGAGCAATGCTCCGGTACCCGTCATGTCTCACTTGGGGTCATTTCGACCGAAAGGGGCTTTCCGCGCTATGTCCGGTTTACCCTAGCGACCGAACTGCGGACATCACTGGAGGTCCGATTCGTGCCACAAGCAAGACTCATGCAGTGCAGCAATACGCTCTGTTATTCGATCACCTTGTCTGGCGTTGGCGCCTAGTGATTGTGGATTGTCAGGTCGAGCGTCATCGCAGTCCTATGATTGAAATGAGCGGATATCTTGTCGGGAACTCCACCGGAAGGTCGGAAGGATTGGTACCTCTAATGATCTTATCGACAAATTTCGCGGAGTGTTTGAAAAGCTCGTCAAGATCAGGTCCATAAGACATTAGGTTGCCGTACTCCATCGCCCCACCCTTGGAAGACCACAAGGAGGAGATATTGCTGTTGGCGCATGGCTATCGCAACCTTGCTGAAATGAAGAGTTGGATGGCTAAAAAAGGGGAATTAGACCCTCGCCGGCACCCCGCTTAACCTGCGCCATCGCTTGCGTAGCAACTGAGACAAGTCATTCGCGCGAGTTTTCGAAGAATCGCGCGCCAAATTAACTGCCCTCTCTATGGAGGAAGAGCCATTTCCAACACTCTCACTCTTAAAAACTTAAAGAATTTCTCGGGATCGATGATCAAGCGATCGATCAGACGGCGGATCGTCGCCATTGCTGTCGGGTTGATCGTCCTGATGGTGGCGACGTCTGTCTTGTCGATGGTGATGGTTGGGCGGGTAGGCCATCTGCT
>JAQGKC010000304.1 GCA_028290305.1 Bradyrhizobium sp. | reverse complement strand
GTGGTAAGGCTCGGTCGATTATTCTCAACACGTCAGTCACGGTTGCTTTCACATAGCCTAGCTCGTTGGAGCCAGCCGCAACGATCGCCAGCTTTCGGATCAGCTTCAATGCTTCGATAGGGTCCAGTGTTTCCATGACGCCTCGCGATGTAGTGTGCATCCCGCGTTTTAACGCAAAGGGGGCCAGCGAGTTGCGTGGGCAGACGTTGCCTAGCGCTGCCCCGTGGTGCCCGGGGCATTTTTTATGATGATAATGGCCCCTTGTCCGTTTCGCAGCAGAGCTAAGCAAGGCCCAAGCCGCTCTTGTGCGCGATTCTGGTCCCTTCGGCGGACTGGCTAGTCTTATCGCGAACTCTGTCGGCTTAGAGTGGGGATGGTTGCTTCTCATCGGAGGTGCACTAGCCGTAGTCATTCTGGCGTTGTTGGCACCGGGCGAGATTGTTCCAGCAGTGGACGGCCAACGACACAAAACTCAAGATGACGAGGCTACATCTTTCGCCGCTGCCGACCAAAAAATCGCAGACTACCTTGAGAACAGGAAGATTTCGCCAGCCATCCGCGCGCAATCGACGTCTGAGCGAATTGGTTTTGGCAAAAGGCGTGCGTTCTGACCGGGCTTGATGCCGATCTGGCCTTACCTCTCGTCTACCTCTCGTCGTCGGGATGCACCCACGCAGACGGCGTGGTCTGGCGCTCCATCGTCAGCCTGATCATGTGCACGGGCGGCGCGTATCGGCCTTTCTTGCATGACCGGCATTTCAGCGCGGCCTCAAGTTTCCAGATCGGCGTATTGGGCGGACGGCGGATCGCCTCGAGCGGGATGCTAGCCTCGGTTTCGCAGCGATGGCATTTGACCTGTAGCCAGCCGTAACCGCTATTGATGCATTGCGCGATGGTGGGCGACGGCTGCGCCGGGCCGCCATAGGCTTCCGTCTGGATTGACCATAGTTCGGCTGCGGCTCGGTCAGCGTCACGGGCGGCCTCGACAGCCCGCTGGCGAGCATCTTCCGCGCGTATCTTGGCCCCGATGATCCGGCCTCCGCCGTTGCCACTTAAGCGTCAAGGAACGGTCGCAATTTGTTCCAGAAGTGCGTGGCAAGATGATTATACCTTTTGCTGGCCGCATGTACGCCAATGTCAAAACGGTGGCGAACAGACAGGGGGAGTGCTGCCATGCATCTTCATACATATCGGGATGAAAGTCGCTCCAGGCATTTCGACTTAATCAGCGAAGGCGAGCGCCCAAAGTCAATTGATCTGGTCTTAGCGATAACTTCGGGCATATTGGTGGTGGGTTTCGCCTGTGCCCTCGTGATCTCCTTGACATCAACAGTGCCCAGTTTGAGCGCGTGGGTCCACTAAAAGACTGCCCTTGTTCGACCGCAATTTGTTCAAGAAGTGCATGCTAGTTTGTGCCCGTGGTCGTTGGCCGGATGTACGCCAGCGCCTACAGCGAACCCCGGCTTTCATGCCGGGGTTTTTCGTTTGCAGGGGCCACTCGACTTTGCGCACGATGCTGCGGCGCGGCGCGCAGGTATGGCGACGTATCTGACACCTCGAAGAACATAACGATCTGCCTACACGTCTCGCACCGGAAGCTGCGGCCATTTTTCATCATTGGTTTCTTGCACGCTGGGCAGTCAGGCATCATCGCGGCTACGGAACGCCGCAAGCGACCTCAGGTTCCTATTTGCCGGTCACGTCCCGGCCGATATGGTCAAGCCGTGTCGTGGAATCGCCCATGTGCCGAGCCAATCGATTGCCAAAGGGCAAGAAGCTGGTCACCATGCGCGACGCCGCGTTGTACATCACCAAGCTGCCAAGGGCAGAACACGATGCCGGGCAATGGAGGCGCTGATACTGGTTGCAGAACATGACGGGCCAACGATGTTCGCGCGGATCGGCGTGATGCTAGCGTTGAACCGGCATGAACGCAAAGGTGACCCGTCACGCTGCACGCATCGCCTTCATAGCGCTCGCTATGGCGTTGGGATCGGTAATCTCGTGTGTCAACAGCGCACGATGCGCGGATGGCGATATCATCTTTGATTCGAAAAACTTTGCGGACAACGGTTTGGCTGTCGGAATTACGGGAACTTTGACCGGCGACGGCGTCCTCTTCAAGAACAATACCTACAGCATCTGGTGCATCAAGGATCGAGAAGAATGCTTGATCGCAACGATTGCGCAGATGAGCGGCGGCGGTAATCACATCGGTAGACTCGATTACCCTTACTCCATGCCGATAACAAAATGGACCGTGTCCGAAGTTGTGGCATCGGACGATCCCAGCGAATGGAGCTGCTTTAAAACCACTATCACGATAGAACGCAAAAGTGAGACGGCGTTGTGGGTACAAGAGCCGATCAACCAAGCCAAACCGGCGTGTCTAAAATCGGATACTAAAATTCACAAATTGACAATCAAATGACCGCCGCACCAATCGGAACGCGCCACGAGGAGCGCCGATCGACGTGACTAGCCGTTCATTGTCTCACCTGCGGCTGATGCGCGAGGTCTCCCTTCATTTGGACTATTTTATATACTTGATTGAACCAAACCGATGGTTGATGGTGCGCTCCGACTCGCTCGGAGGAGAATTCCCCCAATGGACACCGTTTGCCCGATCTGTGAGTCTGAAGCGCAGTCGCTCGATCCTACTGGCGATGCTCCCGGCTTCCACTGTCAGCAGCACGGCAATTTCAAAGTAGCCGGTACGGTCTTTGAAAACGCGCCTACCAAGAATGCCAGTCGCGAACAATGGGAAGCCGCATTAACAAAGGCAAAGGCGAAGGCCAAGCCGGGGGAGTGGCCACACATAACGACTAATGATTTTGCTACGTCCTAAATCCCCGCCGCGAGTGACAAATGAAACGACCCCAGCGCGTGCTCGCGCACTGGGGTCATCTCTGAAATAAAACATCGTGGTTGTCCGTTCCGCGACGTTCGATTACCAGCCGATCATATCCATCGTCGCCCCGCTGTTCAATTTTGCTCACTGTCCTAATTTTAAATGCGGAGTGTCCTAATTAGGCCAGCGCCGGATTTTGGCAAGATGGTGCCGCCCACTGCGCCCGATCACACGACGGGTGTGCGGCAGCGGACCTTCGTGATCCTCGATCCAAGCCAGATCAAGAATATCGATGGAGCCGCCGCAGAGACGGCATCGCTTGAATCGGTTGACCTCGGTCAACGGCGGCCCGCCGTATCGCCCGCGCGGAATCGGATCATCAACGCTCGCGACTTTCATCTCATCATCTCAAAAAAAATCAGGTCCCGGATTGCTCCGAGGCCCGACCCTACACGGCGCCCGTGGTACATCTGCACGCGCTGCCATCATCGCGGTTTATTCCCTTTTTTCTTCGTCTTCTTTGATTTTTTCAACGTGTCGGCCTGACTTCGGTACGCCTGAGCCAAAGCGGAAAGACTCCGCACAGCTTCGATGTCCGAAGCTGCAAGCGACATGCGTTCGGCTTTGTCGGCCTGCTTCCGGAAGAACTTTACTTCCTTGATCATCGCCAGGCTCCGCGCTCCTACGGCGGGTGGCCACGGTTTGAGCCAATGTACCCCAAGGCCACGCGCCGCCATCAGTTTTTTGATATTGTCACGACGATCGCCACTGTCAAATCAACAAGCGGGAAGCCACTAAGCCACCTGCGCGCGCGATTGCCCATTTCGGGCTGCGACATTCCCGACTTTTGTGGCGAGCCGTCAGGAATCCTGACTTGCCGACGCCGTCGGGTCCCTTCCTTGAACAGCCGTTGTGGGCGGGCTCGTCGATGTCTGCTTTGGAGCGCATTACGGACTCAAGTCAGAGGTCGCGCTGAGTCCGAAAAGTGCCAGAAACGGAAGTCGCCTCACGCAGCGGACCAAAAAGCAGACATCAATTGCAATGCCTCAAAGGAAAAGGGCGGGAGCTTTTCGCGCCCGCCCTCGTCCCTCAAGTGACCCCGCGAAGCTCAGGCGTCGTATTCAGCGGAGACATCCCTGTCGGTGTAGTCCGGCATGAGTGCCGCCGCGATCAGGGTGATCATGGAGCATAACGCCAGGTAGATCGCGATGGCGTAGCCGGTGTGGTAGGCGGCGAACAGCGCGGTCGCGATCAATGGCGCCGGACCGCCGGCGATGACCGAGGCGAACTGATAACCCAACGACGAGCCGCTGTATCTGAGCCGGGGCGTGAAGGCTTCGGCGATGAATGCGGCCTGCGGCCCATACATCATGTCGTGCGGGATGAGCGACAACACGATGGCGACGAACACCGCCGACGGAACAGCGGTATCCAGCATGCCGAAGTAGAGGAACCCGAATAGTCCGCAAACCGCGGTACCAATCAGGTACATGTTCCTCCGGCCGATGCGATCGGAGATGTGGCCGAACAGCGGGATCGAGACGAACGAAACGCATGAGGCCACCAGCACCGCGGTGAGGATGAAATCTCGCGACATGTGCAGCGTGCCGACGCCATAGGCGAAGATGAAGGCAGTGAAGATGTAGAACTGCGACTGCTGGCCCAGGCGCACCAGCGCGGAGAGCAAGATTTCCTTCGGCTGCTTCTTGAACACCTCGACGATGGGTGCCCGCTCGATCTTGCTGTCGTTGAGGAGCTTCTGGAATACCGGGGTCTCCAGAATGCCGAGCCGGATCCACAGGCCGATCCCGACGAGGGCGATGCTCAAGAAGAACGGAATGCGCCAGCCCCAGTTGAGGAATTGGTCGCCCGACAAGGCGGTGGCGCCAAGCATGACGATGGTCGAGAGGAACAAGCCAGCGGGCACGCCCCATTGCGGCCAGGAGGCCAGGAAGCCGCGGTTATGTTGCCCGCGCGCGACCATTCCATCGACAATAACACCGAGCCGCCCCATTCGCCGCCGACGCCGATGCCTTGAATCGCGCGCAGAATGGTCAGGATGATGCCGCCCCAAATGCCGATCGAATCGTAAGAGGGCACGAAGGCGATCAGGAAAGTCGCGATGCCCATGATCATGAGGGTCGCGATCAGCGTCGCCTTGCGGCCAATACGGTCGCCGTAGTGGCCGAAGATCGCAGCACCCACCGGCCGCGCTGCGAAGCCGACGAAGTAGGTGCTAAAAGCCAGGAGCGTGGCGGTGGTCGGATCTGAGTTCGGGAAATAAAGCTTGCCGAAGACCAATCCTGCGGCGGTGCCGTAGAGGAAGAAATCGTACCATTCGATGGTGGTGCCGACCGTGGCGGCGATCACTGCCTTGCGTAGTTCCCGGCCGTGGTCGATCGACGAAAGCGAACCGTAATCCGTTATCGAAGCCATGTGTGTTTCCTCCGTGATTTTCCTCCGTGATTATGTCCCCGCTTCGCCAGATTGGCTGAAAGACCATCTGGAGCACGCCGCCGAAAACAAAGAGCCATATGAGCGTCATGCTCGTCTCCTGCATCAATGAATGCCGAGAGGTCGCTCCGCCGAAAACCGTCGTCCGTTTGACGTGTGGACGGTGCACTCGGGATTACAAGAGCCCTGGAAGCCGAGGCAGCGCGAGCATTTTACCCCTTTTTCGGAGTTCGTGACATTCAAAATGAAGACGCCGCCAACTGAGCGGCCTTGCCGTAGGCCAATTGGGCCACGACCATTTCTGCGATCTCTCGCGGCTCGCTAAAGGGCGTCCTCCGCCGCCAGGTGAAGAGGCCGTGTTCTTACTGGCGCTCGCGATGGCAACTGCACGGTCCGGGGATTGGCGACAATCGTTCAATGCAATTGCGGTACCGAGTACAGACGCACCGAAGAGAAGTTCTTGGTGCCGCATACGGGTGACGCGATCTGCGCGGTCTGCGGAGCTGCGCTAGAAACGTGGTTGGAAAGTACCCACGTTCCCATATACGAATTGAACGTCCAGACAGAAAGTCGGAATGACTAGCATGACGGGCGAAATCCTCTCCTCATGTCCGTTCAGGGTCAAA
>JAQGKC010000509.1 GCA_028290305.1 Bradyrhizobium sp. | reverse complement strand
GGTTGTTCTCGGCATTCGAAGTTTGGTTGGATTCAGTAAGCTGGAAAGCCCCCTAGTCCATTCAGTTCTCTACCACCGAGGCAAATCATACGAGGCTAGCCCTAAAGCTATTTCGGAGAGAACGAGCTATCACGGAATTTGATTAGCCTTTCACCCCTACCCTCAGCTCATCCGAGCTTTTTTCAACAAACACCGGTTCGGTCCTCCGGTGGGTGTTACCCCACTTTCAACCTGGCCAAGGGTAGATCATCCCGCTTCGCGTCTATTCCTGCCAACTTATTCGCCCTATTCAGACTCGCTTTCGCTACGGCTCGCTTTCGCTTAACCTTGCTGACAAGAATAACTAGCCGGCTCATTATGCAATAGGCACGCGGTCAGGCATTCGCTTGCGCGCATAGCCCTCCCACTGCTTGTAAGCACACGGTTTCAGGTACTATTTCACTCCCCTCGCAGGGGTTCTTTTCACCTTTCCCTCACGGTACTGGTTCACTATCGGTCAGAAGTTAGTATTTAGCCTTACGGAATGGTCTCCGTGGATTCAGACAGGGTTTCACGTGCCCCGCCTTACTCAGGAACCGGCTTCGAGTCTGGATGATTTTCGTCTACACGGCTTTCACGCTCTATGGCCCCACTTTCCAGAGGGGTTCGACTAATCACCAGATTGGTAACTCTACTGTTGCCGGCCCTACAACCCCTACTGCACCCAAATGGGAATCAAGTCCAGATTCGAAATCCAACGCATTTTGTAAACAGGTTCTTTCACTATCGCGTCGTGCTGGCTTGATCACCATTAGGGTGCAGAAGGTTTGGGCTGTTCCGATTTCGCTCGCCACTACTTTCGGAATCGAGGTTTCTTTCTTTTCCTTCAGGTACTGAGATGGTTCACTTCCCTGAGTTTGCTCTTGCCCGCCTATGAATTCAGCGGGTAGTTATACGGTTTTACCGTATAGGGTTTCCCCATTCGGAAATCCCCGGGTCAAAGCCTGCTTGCGGCTCTCCGAGGCTTATCGCAGCTTGCCACGTCCTTCTTCGCCTACTTCTGCCAAGGCATCCACCGTGCGCTCTTAGTAGCTTGACCACAAAATTTACCCGACACATTTTCAGATCGCGCCAACAACGTTTCCGCTGCTGCCACGGCTCACAGTCGACTCTAGCGGCTAGGCTTTGAGTCTTCTGTTTCGCTTCTCTGAAATATACGCCTGGCAAAATCTTTGTGTCGCTTGGACCTGCTCATCGCCCAGCTTGCGCTGAACACCAGCAGGTCGGCACTCAAAAAATTTATTACTCGCCTTGCTTGTATATTTACCCAATCTATTCAGTTGTCAAACATCATCCTCGGCTGCGTTGCAGCCTGGCCGCTTTGTGCGGCTATGAACATCTCATCTTCACCCTGTGCAAGAGTGAAGCCTCTCGCTGTTCAATGTTCAAGATCGGTTTCTCGTTTCTAGTTTTTAGTTTCTAGAAACAACCGAACCTCAACATTGAGCAGCCAATGCTACTCATTTCTTCTGCGCGTCCCCACGAGAAACCAGAAACTAGAGACCGGTTTATTTGGTGGAGCTGAGCGGGATCGAACCGCTGACCCCCTGGTTGCAAACCAGGTGCTCTCCCAGCTGAGCTACAGCCCCATCTCTTACTTCTTTTTAAGTGGTGGGCCTGGATAGACTCGAACTATCGACCTCACCCTTATCAGGGGTGCGCTCTAGCCACCTGAGCTACAGGCCCAGCGCGTTAAAAACGCAGAATTTTTTTCGAGGACAGGTTGAACGTACATGCCGGCTAAGCCGGCAGTGACCATCGTGCAAAGTGATCGAGAAAGAGTAAGTCAGCGAGATTTGTCCACCACTTGCAGGTTATGCAGATGATGTACAGGTACATGGCAACATCCCACGCGCCACCCGGTTTGACCCGAGCTGCCGGTTAAGGCATTTGCGTGAGTGCCATGACGTTCTCTCTTAGAAAGGAGGTGATCCAGCCGCAGGTTCTCCTACGGCTACCTTGTTACGACTTCACCCCAATCATGAATCATACCTTGGGCGGCTGCCTCCTTGCGGTTAGCCCACCGACTTCTAGTACGACCCACTTTCGTGATGTGACGGGCGGTGTGTACAAGGCCCGGGAACGTATTCACCGCAGCGTGCTGATCTGCGATTACTAGCGATTCCAGCTTCATGGAGTCGAGTTGCAGACTCCAATCCGAACTGAGGTCGGCTTTTTCCGATTAGCTCCCCCTCGCGGGTTTGCGACGGTTTGTACCGACCATTGTAGCACGTGTGTAGCCCTGGACATAAAGGCCATGAGGACTTGACGTCATCCCCACCTTCCTCCCCGTTATCCGGGGCAGTTTCGCCAGAGTGCTCGCCATAACGCGTTAGCAACTGGCAATAAGGGTTGCGCTCGTTGCGGGACTTAACCCAACATCTCACGACACGAGCTGACGACAGCCATGCAGCACCTATATAGCAGTCTCTTGCGAGAAAGGGATGTTTCCACCCCGGTCCACTACATTTCGAGCCCAGGTAAGGTTCTTCGCGTTGCGTCGAATTGAACCACATGCTCCACCGCTTGTGCGGGCCCCCGTCAATTCCTTTGAGTTTCAGCCTTGCGACCG
>JAQGKC010000247.1 GCA_028290305.1 Bradyrhizobium sp. | reverse complement strand
TGTGTGTACCGAAAACCTAAACCCGGACGTAGTGATGATGAAGTCCGCCGAGGATGGCCTGTGATTTGATGCTTCCGGTTAGCTGAATTTGGCGAGAGACCGGCGCATCTTTGTTCAATGATCGGTGCGTTCTGACGCCGTTGTAATAGTCAGCATAGGATTTCAGAATCCGGCGCAGATGCGCCTCGCCCAAGACAATGATGTGGTCCAAACACTCGCGCCGGATCGATCCGATCAGCCGTTCGGCAAAGCCATTTTGCCAAGGTGAAGCTGGTGCAGTGGGCTTGTCCCGGATGCCCATGGCGCGCAATCGGCGTGTGACGACCGCGCCATAGATTTGATCCCGACCACTGATGAGGTATTTTGGCGCATCAATCCCAAGGGAAGGCCTCCGTTATCTGACGCGCAATCCACTCCGCCGTCGGGTTTGTTGTGACGTTGATCCAGACGAAGTCTCTGCGGTCGAGCCGGACGATGACGAGGACATAGAGCAGGTCGAAACCGATAGTCGGGACAACGAACAAGTCCATAGCGGCAATATCCGGCGCGTGATTACGCAGGAAGGTCCGCCACCCTTGGCTTGGCGGTCCTCGCCGTTTGACCATGTACTTGGCGACGCTTGATTGAGCGATCTCAATCCCGAGCTTGAGCAGTTCACCATGGATACGCGGCGCGCCCCAAAGCGAATTTTCGACGCTCATCCGCCGGATCAAAACGCGCAGCTCCGTCTCGATCTGCGGTCGCCCTCCCAGTGGGCGCGACTTCCAACGCCAGTAGTAGCGAAAGCCGGCCCTGTGCCAACGCACCAGCGTCTCGGGACGGATGATCGTGAGAACCTGCAGGATCGACGGAAACGTTGACTTTGCATTGGTGTCATCCATGAAAGTCGTTTCCACCACTCTAGTGTGCTTCATGCCTCGATCCTCGTAATGATCCGCGCGTCTGAAGTCTCCAGAGGCACGAGTTCATCTCCGGCCCCAATGCGCGACGCGAATAATTCCGCGCGGACGACCTAATATTTAATCGCCTTCAACCCTGAGTCTTCTAAATTCGAGTTTATTTTTCTGCGATCAACTTTCACGATTCGCGCGGGGCACCTAGCAGTAATTGCGCCGCCAGAGATATGCTCTCCGATCTAGATCGAATGCCAGTAAAGCAGGAGCTATCGCAAAAATCGCTGGTTGCATGGCCGTTGGTGCCTGCGGGAAAGTCGCCAGGGCTGCGGCAATTTACCGGAGCCCTGGCGACTTGCGAGGAAGGAGCGCCGCGGTGGCATCACGCCTTGGTCTCGCGGCAATTCGCACGCGGCGGTCTCCTCGCGGCTTCGTCCGAGGCTGCGCACGAACACCCGCGCTTCAAACAATCGTGACGGTCGAGCTTCAACTCGGCGTGAGAGCGGCAGGCTCCGCGTCTTGATCCTCGTCGCGACCGCCCTACTACCATCCTTCGGGGCCGAAACAGGCACCATAGCAGCGAGTGAGATCGAACAATGGCCAACCCCGCCGAAACGACCTTGAATCAATCCGCTGCTCTTGTGCCCGCTCCTGCACGTCCGATCGCCGAACATGACCCGCTGGCATGGCTACATCCGGGTCTTAAATCTCGTTCCATTGTCGACATTTCGCCGCCTGAGATCGTCAGACGCCATTCCACGGCCTGGCCGGGCTTGCGCGTGGAAACGGTCCAGGTCATGCGGCACACGCCGTTCGACTATGGATTCCGGGCCCCCTGCCATCTGCTCATCGCAGCGGAGCTCGCGGAGCGCTACGACGGTGAGACCTTTGTTGAAGGCCTGCCGCGGTCGACCTTGCGCGATTTCACGCACAAGCTGACCTTCGTTCCTGCCGGGCGTGACTTCCGCGGATGGCAGAGGCCGCGCGTGCTGACGCGTACAACCTATTTCTACATCGATCCGCGCGGGCCTTTCGCCGATCCCGCGCTGCGGTTTGGCGAGATCGAGTTCAAGCCGCGCTTGTTCTTTTACGATCGCGATCTCTGGGAGACGGCTCTCAAGCTCAAGTCGCAAGTCGAGAACTCGGGCCCGATGCCGCGGCAATACGCTGAAGCGCTCGGAATCGTGCTAACGCACGAACTCGTTCGCATCAACGGTGAGGCTGGACTCCGCGGACCAGACAGTCGTGGCGGCCTTGCGTGCTGGCAGCAAAAGCGCGTGGCCGCCTATATCGAGGAGCATGTCACCGACGACATCCCGCTCGCGACCCTCGCCGAGCTGGCGCGGCTGAGCCCGTACCATTTCTCCCGGTCGTTCAAGCGTTCCTTCGGGATGCCGCCGCACAGATATCATGCCAGTCGCCGAATCGAACTGGCCAAGCAGCTACTGGCCAATCGTGAGCAGTCCGTCACCGCGATTGCCCTCAATACCGGCTTCAGCGATACGAGCACGTTCACCGCGGCATTTCACAGGCTGACCGGCCAAACCCCGAGCCGTTATCGTCGCAATCTCGATTAAAGGGGGCGGCGAGGCCGGCGCTGTGGACCTCGTTTTGCCGTACCGCAAGGGCACAGGACAGAAGTAGATGATGCAAGACCATGACGTGCAACTACCGGGGCTGACGCGACGGGGTGTGCTGGGGGGAATTGGCATCGCCAGCCTGGCGCTGATGTCTTCGCCGGCATCGGCGCAACAGACGGTCGACCTACACGTGCCGGGCGGTCCGAGTACGCGGGTCATCACAACATCCTACCCGCAAAAGGGCCCAATGATCCTGCAGCGTTCGAGCCCGCCATGGCTTGAGACCCCCTTCGAAGTCTTCGACAAGGGCGTGTTCACCCCAAACGACCAGCATTATGTCAGCTGGCACTGGGCGAATTTTCCGGGCGACATCGATGTGAATAGCTTTCGTCTGAAGGTGCGCGGCCAGGTCAATCAGACACTTTCACTGTCGCTCAAGGATATTTTACATGGCTTGCCGAGATTCGATATCGCCGCAGTCAACCAATGCGCCGGCGCTTCGCGAATCTACGCCGAGCCGCGCGTTGCCGGCGCTCAATGGGCAAATGGTTCGATGAGCAACGCGATCTGGACCGGTGTGCGTCTCAAGGACGTGCTTGACCGTGCCGGTGTAAAACCCGGCGCCATTCAGGTCCGCTTCGGCGGCCTGGACGAGCCGGTGATGCAGGACGCGCCGAAATTCCTGAAGTCGCTCACCATCGATCACGCGCGCGACGGCGAGGTGATGATCGCTTTCGCCATGAACGGCGAACAGCTTCCATTGTTAAACGGATTTCCGCTGCGGCTCGTTGTGCCCGGCTGGTGCGGGGTCTACTGGATCAAGATGCTGAACGACATCGAAGTGCTGGATCAGCCCGATACCAATTACTGGACGGCGACTGGCTACCGCGTGCCCGATACGCCGCACAATACCGTCAAGCCTGGCGAGACCGGATTCAAGATGGTGCCGGTGACCAGCAATGCTCCGCGGTCGTTTATCACCAACATCCGCAACGGCGACAGCGTTTCGGTGGGGACGCCGGCTTTGGCCCGCGGCATCGCCTTCGGCGGCGATTGCGGCGCTGCCCGCGTCGATCTGTCGATCGATGGCGGCAAGAGCTGGCAGCCGACCCAGCTCGGTGCCGACCAGGGGAAATACGGCTTTCGGCAATGGCAGATGCAATTCACGCTACCCGCGCGCGGTGCGCGCACTCTGATGATTCGTTGCACCAACACCAAGAACGAGGCGCAGCCCGATTTCCGGATCTGGAATCCGGCCGGCTACCTGTTCAATACCATTGAAACGACCCATGTGGTCGCGACCTGAAGAGGAATCAGGAATGCTACGTGCTGTTCTGCCTGTTGTCGCCGTTCTCAGTCTCGTTCTGTTGCCGCATCCCGGCCAGGCCGCAGCGATCACCACATTGAAGTCGCTGAAGCTGGATGTCCCCACCAGCGATGCGATGTTCCCCGCCGGTCCGGGATCGGATGCAATCAACAACAACTGCCTCGCCTGCCACTCGGCCGACCATGTGTTGAACCAGCCCTCGTTGTCCAGGGAGGCCTGGCAAGAAGTCGTCAACAAGATGATCACAGCCTACAAGGCTCCTGTCAGCGCCGACGACGCCAAAGCGATCGTAGACTATCTGGTTCGCACCAAAGGCACTTCATCGGTCCCGTAAGTCCCACGCACGATAGGAGGAAAGGACGCGAACCAGCCGGCCATGATCGGGCTTTTCGGAGCCGCACCATGAAATTTACCGCTGCTGGACAGATAACTCTTGTGGGGCGCGCGACAGCAAATCGGGTCTGAGATCGTTGGTCCGTGTCCATGAGCCTTCGGATTATTCTCGAACGCGAGAATGTACACGCGCTCAATCATCACCACCGCTGCGCAGCGAAAGACGAAACCAGCTAAGTTCCCTCTTTGTAGACATCTGCGGGTTAAATCTCATACGGAGCGCCATTTGTGATCTCGGGATTGTAACGGCATATTTCTGATATCGGATCCGTCCTAATTCCGCCCGAAGCGACCGCGCTGTTTCATAATTGCTGCGGGCGAAAACAGGAGAGAGATTTGTTACGCACAAGGTCCGTTCGCGGCACGAGCATCGCTATGGGGTTGCTTCTGACGGTCGCACACTATGCCTTTGCACAATCCGTTCCAGGTGACGCCGCCCGCGGCCCCCGGTCAACAAAAGACGTCCCGTCGACGAACGGGCCTGACATCTGGGACGCCAATCATGATGGCATCTACACCTGCGATGAGTGGAAGAGTTACCTTGATCGGCTATTTACCCTGGCCGATCGAAACCGCGACGGGCATCTCGATCCACCCGAATTCGCAATAATCCGTCGTGCCGGGACCGCCTTCGCCGACGCCGACTTCGGCTACTTTGATGAAAACCAGGACGGCAAGATCACCCGTAGCGAGTTTGTCGACAAGCCGAGCGAGTTTATTTTGCAGTTCGACAAGAACAGTGACTGCCGCGTCACGCAGGACGAAATGAAAGGTGCAAGCACTGATCAGAAGCCGCCGAATGGAAGGGGCAAGAAATTTTAAAGTTTTCCGCTTTGCCCTCGAACCCGAACCCGATTTTTAGTCGTGCGCCTGAGTTGCCAATTCCAATCCCGGAGGCGCCTTCAGCCAGGAGTAGTTGTGGCTTGCCAGGTCATAGCCGCGATCGAAAAGCGCGATCATATACCGCTGGTCAAACGGTTCATCGCTGGTGTCGCTAAAGTCAGGTGGAATGCTCGCTAGGTTAAAGTCGATTCCATCGCGCTTGGTGACGGAATAGATACGGTAGAGATCTCCGATCCCCTGATTTTTGATAAGCGTGGAGATTGAACGCTGCGTAATCGACAAAACATTCTCGCTAACGGATTGCCATTCGGGATCGATTTTTCCATTTCGGATAACGTACAATCGCGGCTTGTCGGCAAGTCTTCCAGGTTTTTTATTCTGGGAGACAAACGAAAATATCGACGGAGCGATAAAGACCTGTCTGGTGACGCCTCCATCGACATGCAACTCGTCATAGTTCTGCCCCCCGACCCGCACCCGAATCCGGACGGGCGGAAAAATCCCGGGAAGCGTCGCCGATGCCAGGAGTATCTTGCGGAAGAGAACCATCGCATCGCGATTATTACTCATCGCGATCCGACCCATGTCCCACATCACAGGCCTTTGAGTATCGAGATTAGTGGTGCCGATGAGCAAAATCCGGCCTTTCATTCGCTCTCTGGCGATTTCCCGGAGAAAAGCATCGTCCACGTATTTCTCGATCAATTTCGCCAACGGCGCATCGTCGGCCAACGCAGAGCCTTCAAGCAACCCGTGTACGTTGTAGGTGAAAATGTCCTTTCTTCCGTATTTCGTAAAAATCTCGCGCAGTTGACCATCATGCTCGCGCCCGAGGAAAGCGAACGGAGCAATAAGCGCGCCGGAGCTGACGCCAGTGACCAGGTCGAACACCGGCCGTGTACCCGCATCGCTCCAGCCGACCAGCAGGCCGGCGCCGAAGGCACCGTCTTCGGCACCGCCGGATATGGCGAGAAGATTTGTGACCGGCTGATGCCTTTCACCCCCCAGCGATAAGCGCGCTTCCGCTTTGGGCGCGTCCGCCATCATGATGGCCTGAATGTCGCGCGCCGATGCGTCACCCCAAAAGCGGATGTTATGAAATCCCTCAAGCTCAATCTGGCTGGCGCTCGCCTGCGGCAAGACATTGCGCGGAGCAATTGTCGCACATCCAGCAGTCAAGAAGGTCGTCGAACTGATCAAGCCAAACAGAAATATGCGCGGCAGCAGAGCGTCGAGGCAGACATTGCGACGTCTCAGATCGAGCGCACGAACGGCCCGCCGAATAGCCCCACTGATCGCCAGCCAATAGGTCGCAGGGTGTCGTAAGCGCACGGTCAAAACCGTCGCAAATCAGTTTGAAGATTTTTCGATATTGCCATCTTAGGAGATCGGGAGTCCCATCGAGCTTACACTTCAGTTATGCAGCAGCGGCGGATACATGTTTAATTCGGGGTATTATCGCGGCGGCCTATCCGGCGAATCCTGACGTGTGGTTCTGTGGCATGCGGGCGACGCAAGCAAATTGACACTCGCTTCACACCCGCATTGCAACTCTGGCTTGGAAATTTGGCATCTTGCGACGCTCTGTGCGAACTCATCACCGGCTCAGTTGGTATCTCGAGACGCTTTCGCATGGTGCATCAATTCTACGCCCCGGGATCTAATCGTGCCGTTCAACTTTGCGGAGAAACGGCCGAAAAGGCTGAGCGGTTTGCGATAATCGGGCGGGCCTCGAGCACACTAGATTAAGCTGGTTATTGCCGGTCATTTGCGACCGAAGCTTGTTCCGGACTCCGCTTCTTTATTTCCAAATGTTGCCCGGACATCCAATTCATTTGGTCGGCGATGCGGTCACATTCCGAGCGCATTTTGTGCAGCCGGCCGGGACGCGCACATGCAGAGCGAGGCGGCAAAGCTCATTTTTTGGCAACCGTCCCGCCGCCGCTGTGGCCGGTAAAGCGAGATGCTCACCGATGGATTTTTCGCGCTATCTCGACACTGCGATCGAAGATGCGATCAGCGAGAACTGCGAATCGGAGTGCAATCTTGGAAATGACGACGCTTGCCAGTCGGGCACCGCTGACGACGGCAAAGTTTATCGCGGCTTCGCGCGCAACTTCCTAAAGCCGAGAGTGGAGTGACATCGTGCAAAGGAACGACATCGGAATCGAAAACGCAGTCGACGAAATACACTTGTGAGGTCGCTCAATTTTGATTCCGGCGATGGGCGCCGGTATAGAAAGGCCCCAATTCAGTCAGCATTCCTTCCCCGAAAGCGCCGATACTTCGGCTGGCGCGGCTCATTACGCACCTGGTCGTCGTCATCTAAAATATCGAGAACGAGTTCGTCCCTCACAACCTTTTCCATCACAACCCGCACAAGTTTGGTACGGGAAATTCCTCGTTTTCTTGCTGCCTCCTGGAGATACTCAGTCTCCAAGGGAACCACGACATTCTTGACGGTCATAACATCTCCCGGGCGATGCTTCGGGGTCGTATCCTCTCCCGCCCTCTGCTCTCCTGACCGGAAAATTTGGTGAGAATTGGTTGGTATCGTGGCAGGTGCTAGGCTGAACGCGAAGGCGCGCCAGCAGCGCAATTCTTGCGAATCCCGATTCGTTCATTGAACGTATGACTGGATACACCATGACAAATCGGCCATTCGCCAGTCCGCAATGATTTGAGCAAATTAGTCGCTTCGCACCGAAAGATATGATGAAAGGCTACGTCGCCATTCACCTTTCCGACGTGATCGCCTTTCGAAGAAGAGTGCTTAAAAAAAGCCCCGCGTAAAGCGGGGTCTTTCTTTTTAACCGCCCCGGCTCATAGCCGACGGGGTTAATGTTGACCCGCTTGGATCATGCATGATGGGAGCGAGCGTATTCCCGGAAAAGTTCCGAGGCCTGGTCGCCATAGGACGTGCGACCGTGACGCCCGTGAAGGGGCGGGCGACATGACTTCCCAGGTTCGTTGAGCCTTCCGCCAGGTTCATTGAGCCTTCTGCAAGCGCGAACGTGCTTGGGAAAGCGAATGCAATTGCCAGTGCGATTGTCGTGAGTTTCATGGCGTGTATCCTTCTCGTGTAGATAGGCGATAACATGGGAAGGACTGTTGATCGTTCAATTAAAACCTTCTTTAAGCGCGGCAGAAAGACGATTTGCGAATTTGCAAACGGTGTTCAGGCATAAAGTCTCCTGGATGAATTTAGAACGCGTCCACCTATGTTCACCAACGCAAACGTCGAGCCCGTAGCCACGTAATCGTTCAAGGTAGGAGTGACCGCAGGATAGTGAGTGCCTGTCCTCCAATGCTGTTCACCAATTCCACGATGGACAGCGCCAAAAGCCCTCCAAAAACGCAATTGAAAACCTTGTCCACCATGATGCGTTCCCCAACGGGATGCTGAACAGGATAGGTGGCGAATATTGGCCGACGTCAGGGCAGCGCGATTAACAGTGAGCACAAGACTAATGAGGCGTTGCCCCCTCAAATAAAAACATGAACAGGGAAAATCAAATTTAGCGCGTAGACATGTGCCACCTGGGAGCAAGGCTAAACTTTAGCGGAGGGCGCTAGCTCAACCGAGCCGCTCAACGGCTCGGTTTCGTAACTGCAGGACAGTCTCACCCGAGCCCATTCTTCAGCCTCGGCGAGCCAGTACTCCATTTCCTTCGTTGCAACCGCAGCTCGCTCGCGGCACATGACTTCGAGAGCGTGAAACTGGCTTTTCGAATACATCGAATGCTCCTTCGTAAGCCTTCGGATTCTATCTCTTCCGTGTCGACCAGAAATTAAAGTTTATGTTATTCGCCGCGACGAAATGGTGGCCGACATATTTCTAAGAGTTCTAATTGCGACATCCGTGTGTAACCTATTCTTTAGGCGCGCCCATCCGCTCTTTGAAATCTCTGGTCTCGTCCCAACTCCTTTGCCCAGCCGTCGCGCTCCTGCCAGGCGAACAGCCTCCGATCATGGATCGCGCGCTGTTTGAGGCGGTCTGGCACAAATCCTCCGCCCAATGGTCTCCTCGCACCATCGTAAGCAACAAATCCGATCACTTGCTGATGCCGGAAGCGCGGGCCCAGGATCCCGAATCACGATGGCCCAAGTCGAAATTACAAGCAGAAGACCGCTCGGACGCGCGAAGGCTCGCAGAGACGAAAATCCGGGAATTAAGCGATCGAAAATCCCCGCAGAAACGCCCTATTTGGCGTCGCACCGGAAACGCGCGGTTCGCAAGGGCTGGTTGGGCAGCGTTCTGCGCTTAAATATCGGCAAGATCAGTTACTTATTCCGTCCGCGAATTCGCTCTTTGACCTAATCGAATCTGCCGAAGTATGGAGATGAATGAGCTATTTGGTCCGAAGGCGACGCTCCGAGGCAGCGCCGCCTCGCAGCTTTGGCGGTGTGCGCTTGACGACTTTCTCGGGCGCGCCGTTACCAAGTATGGCCGGCGGTATCGGCGCTGCCACTTCGTTCGAAGGAAATCCTGACGGTTCCGACTCGGTCGAGGGGGGCAACAACAGCGCCCGCAGATGGGCGGCAGCCGCTGCGCCCTTGATCGCACCGCGCCACATCTCGCTCACCGCCTTTTCATGCAGCGTGATCGCTTCCGGCGCCGAAGTGATCATTGCGACGCCCAGACGGATGTTTGGCTGCTCGCCAAGGCGGAACGGACTGACAGTCAGCATCTTGGTATCCGCCATCCGGAAAATCTGGAAATGCGTGTGCGGGAGCGATTCCGTAACGACACCGATCTGGACGCCAATTGCCTCATCTTCGATCACGCTCGCGAAATGCTCGACTTCCGCACGCGCCAGCGCGCGGCGCTCCTCAAGCTCGGCCCCTGAAATCGATGGATTTCCAATGAGGCCGCTTTGCACAAAGCGGCGGATTTCCCGGGCGGAGATCAAATTCAGGATTCCCGGCTTGCGACGGCGATAGGTTTCCTTTCGCTGCGTCAGAATGGCCATGATCTGATCGACCTGAGCCACCGTCTTCTCACGATCGGGCAAATCCAGCGGAAGGCTCTCCTTCAACACGGTATCGAGCAATTCCAGGAAGCGATCCGATGCAAGCAGAAATGAAATTGGTCCCGACAGCACCATGATGTGCTCGGCGGTTTCCTCAAATTGGCGCATGCGCTCGAAGTAACTCACGGCCGACGGCATATACTCGATGCCGACGCCAAGCAGCGTGGGCATCGACACCTGCAGCAGCTCGGAAAGCTTCTCCAAAGTCTCGATCTTTGCGAGTTCGCCTTTTTCAAAGCGATAGAGCGCCGTGCGTGAAATTCCGACGCGCCGCGCAATCTCGTCCGCGCTCAGCCCCGATCCGAGTCGGAATGCCCGCAACCTGTTTGCAATCTCTTGATACTGGATCGCCAATAGAACACCTGTCGACTTACCCGGCGTGCTGGCCGTCTCGATCCGCCTGCACGGCCCAATAATGGCAAAAATGTATTATTATTGGAACACAAACTATGTGGAATCGGCCTGTTCTCCCCGAACCTCCTCAGAACACCGTGTTTTTGGCGCCGTTTCCCCCGAACGCCCCCGTTACAGGCTTAGGACAATGCGCTCCTTGGCTTTCCGATCGCGGATCTGGCCAAGCGCCTCGGCGAAAGCCTCCAGGGGCCGAATCGATGTTACGGGCGGTCTGACAAGGCCCTTTTCATACAGCGCAAAAATCTCATTGAAACATTCGCGCATGCGGTGGGGCATTCGCTTGCGGTAGTCGCTGACCTGAAGCCCGCTGACCTCAATGTTCTTGACCAGGAGATAATTGACCTTGAGCGTCGGGATTTCGCCGGCAGCGAAGCCCACCACCACCAACCGGCCGGACCACGCCATGGCCCGCAGCGCCGCTGCAAAGAAGCGATCGCCCAACGAATCGATGACGACATCGACTCCCTTGCCGCCAGTGACCGCGTGGATTTGTTCCCGCAATCCGTCTCGAAGGTTCTCGACAGAAAGGTCCACTACCTCATCCGCGCCGGCATCGCGGACAATGGCCGCCTTTTCCATCGAGGAGACGCCCGCGATGACCTTTGCACCGAAGGCCTTGGCGAGTTGGACTGCGGCCAGTCCGACGCTACCTGTCGCGCCAAGGACAAGAACACTCTCGCCGGCCACGAGGCGAACCCGCTCGCGCAGCGCAAACCATGCGGTATCGAAGGCCAGCGCCATGGCGGCGGCGTCTGTGAACGACATGGCCTTCGGGATATGATAGGAGTGAGCAGCCAGGGCGGTGGCATGCTCGGCATAGCCGCCCTGCTCTGCCGTCGTCAGCACCCTGTCTCCGACCGCAAACCCGGTGACATTGGCGCCGACGGCGATGATATTGCCCGCAGGCAGTTTGCCTGGCGTGAACGGGCGCGGCGGCAGGAATTGATAGGTGCCGCCAATCACAAGCAAGTCCACGAAATTGACGCCGACGGCGTGAACATCGATCAGGATTTCATCCGGCCCAGGCTTCGGGCTCGCAATCTCTTCGATAGCAAGGCTTTCCGGCGTCCCAAATTCACGAACCACGACCGCACGCATCCCAAACTCCTTTAAACGCCCGGCAGGGCGAATTGGCTGGAGTCTGATCCAGCTTCGCTGAATCAGACTCGTCGCTTATCTTCTTGCCCAGGCACGATCTTTTCCGAAAACCGGTTTCCACTTTTCGGGATCATGCCCTAACTCTCGCGTGTGCTGAATGCACCCCGCCCCACGGCAACAACCTTGCCTTCTGCACTGCGGACCTCAACATCGGCGCGGCCAACCGAGCGTCCCACGACCAGAATTTTTCCGGTCGCCAGAAGATCGCCCGCGGGCGCCGCACGCAAATAATCGATGCGCAGGTCGATGGTCGGCACGGTGTGACCGACGCGGATGGCAATCGCTGCATGGGCGGCGATATCGACAAGTGAAGCTATGACGCCGCCATGATAAAAGGCGCTCCCGCGGCCGCGGCGGAATTCGGAACGGAATGGCAGGCGCACCTCTATTGTGCCGTCGGCATCGACGCTGACCGGCTCCGGACGAAGGACATCGTGAAACGGCGGGTCGGCCATTTCATGGGCGAGCCGCGCCAACGCGCCGCCTGCGTCGAATGTGCCGTCGGCTGGAGGTTTGGTGCCGCCGTTCATGCCGAAGCCGGTGCGCTGGCGAAGCGTATCGGCGACGGTACAATGCTGCCATCGACGATCTGCGCTGCGATATCGCGCTTCAAAATCTTGCCGCTCGCCGTCAGCGGAATATCGTCGAGCGCAAGGTAGTATTCCGGCATATCGTAGCGCGACAGACCGGAGCGATCGAGGTGCGCCAGCAGCTCTTGCGGCTCAACGCTGTGCCCCGGCCGCAGCACCACGGCGAGGCAGACCTTTTCGCCCAGCCTCTGGTCCGGCACCGGCAGCACCGCCGCCCGTGCCACGGCCGGGTGCTGCAAGGCGAGATTCTCGATGCGTGCCGGATAGATGTTGTGGCCGCCGCGAATGATCAGGTCTTTTTTACGCCCGGTGATCTGCAAATAGCCGTCCTGATCGACGCGTCCGAGATCTCCGGTCATGAACCAGCCCTCAGCATTGAATGCATCGTCATTTGCGGCCTGATCGTCGAAGTACCCAAGCATCAGGCTGGCGCCGCGGCCGCCGATCTGGCCGGATTCGCCGACCGGCATTTCGACGTTGATGTCATCCTGCGAAAAAATCTTGACCTCATAGCCGTCGCACGACCGGCCGGATGTCTGCACCACGCGGTCGGCGCCGTCGTCGATCCGCGTGTAGTGATGGGAGCCGGCCTCCGTCATCCCGTAACCGCTCTGCGGGACGATGCCGGTCTGCATCAGTTCGGCGATGACCTCGCGCGGTGCCGACGCGCCCGAAATGCGGAAGCCGCTGATGGCGCCCGGCGACGACATCTTGCGCGCCTTCATTTCGCCGAGCAGATCCATGGCATGGGTGGGAACGCCGACGATGAAGGTGGCACCGACCTCGATGATGCGATCGAGCGTGCTGGCGCCGCGCGGCAAATCGTGCACCACGAGTTCGGCGCCGGCGGCGAGCGCCATGATGAGCGATCCCAGGCCGAGGTTATGGCTCAGCGGGCTCATCGTGTAGACAACCGATTGCGCGTTGAAGTGCCAGTCGGCGATCATCGCGCGGGCATTGGCAAGCAAGGTATTGTCGCTGTGCATGACGCCCTTCGGACGCCCTGTGGTCCCCGACGTGAAGGCGAGATAGACAACGATGTTCGGATCGGTGTTGGCGGAGCCCTCGGCGGCGTTACTGCCCTGCGGAAGCCCGCCGCTATCACTTCCGACCGGCCCAAGCTTGAAGATCGATTTCAGCGTCGGGACCTGATCCAAACCGGCAAAGATATCCCGCCGCGCGGCGTCCGCTCCATACCCGACCTCGCCGATGAAAGCAGCGGCGCGCATGCGGTTCAGGAGCTCGATAATATCCGCAGCGGTGTGATCGCGGTGCAGCGAGGGACAACAGACGAAGCCCGCATGCGAGCAAGCCACCAGCGCGATAGTTGTTTCGATCCGGCTCGACAGCCACACCGCAACGCGCTGGCCCTTGTACACCCCGGCGCCGGACAGATTGCGAGAGAGCGCCTCGGCGCGTGCAACGAGATCGGCGTAGGTGATTTCGCCGGAGCGATCACGCACCGCGATGCGATCGGGGTTTTTCGAGGCGTGCGCTTTTGCCAGCGAAAATATCGTGTCGTCGCGCCAGTGGCCCGACGCGTATGTCTCATCGAGTCTGTGGCGAGACAGCAGCGTCAGCATTGTATTGGTCATCTGTTACTTTCGTCCATTGCCGCGAAACAGGCCGGCGATGCCGGTCCACAGCGCCTGCATCACCAGCGAGAAACCGCCTATCGGCTTGTTGACGGGCTGGACCGCGGCCTCCGGTTTCGGATGCCCATTCGGACTGATGGTCGCGGTTGTCACGGTGGTCCCTTCGGCAGGCACGGACTGCGCGATCTGCTTTTCCAGAGCTTTGGCAAATTGATTGATCAGCTGCGCGGCGATCGTTTGAATCATGCCGGCGCCGCGACCGTATTGAGCGACCGAGCCAGACAGGTTCAGATCGGTATCGATCAACACTTTTGATCCGGCGGCCGACGGCTCAAGACGAAAATTCACGATCGCGCTGGCGCCTCCCCGACCCTTGGCGTCGGTGCCTTGCGCCTTGACGCGCGCAGTATGTCCCGCGTCGTCGCGATTCTCGAACTTTGCCGTGCCGGCAAAGGCCAGCACCACCGGGCCCATTCGCACGGCCACCTTGCCCTTGTAGGTTTCCGCATCGACGACGTCGGTGAGCTCCGCGCCTGGCATGCAGGGTGCTATCCGTGGAACATCCATCAGTGTCCTCCACGCCTCGTCCGGCGGCAGCGACACCTCAAAACTGTTGGAGAATTGCATGTCTTGTTCCTAACCGAGACTTCCTAACCGAGACCTGCCGGGACGGGCACGCTGCGCTGCATGACCCATTTGGCCAGGCTGAGCAGCGCCTCATCGGCCAGGCGCCGGCCCACGAACTGGACGCCGATTGGCAAGCCCGTTCGGCCCGCGCTCAGCGGCAGGGTGATTGTCGGCACATGAAGGATCGTCCAGATTTCCTGGAACGACGCGTCACCGGTCGACACCAATCCTTCCGGGGCCTCGCCATTGACCGCAGCCGTGATCACCCCGTCGTACCGCCCATGCTCCATCGCATCGGTGAACCAGGAGCGCCAATGCTCGGCAATGCGGATGGCTGCCAGATAGCTCTCGCAGGAGAACGACCAGCCCTGCGCGAGCGTCTGCGACAGCATCGGGCTGATCTGGTCGCGGTGGTGTGCCCACTCCCATGCAAGCGCGCGTGCGCGCTCATATCCGTTGATGACGGTCCTTGCCTGGCTCAATTCGGCGAATCGGTCGGGCAACGGCAGTTCTTCGATCACGGCCCCGTCCGCTTCCAACCGACGCGCGGTGCCTTCAACGGCGGCAACCGTATCGGCGGTGGCTCGATTCCAGTGATGGCTACGAAACAGCGCAAGGCGCGGAGGCATCTCGCGCGGTGCCAACGGAGCAAATCCGCGGCCGACCAAGGCACCCCAGAACAGGACGATGTCATCGACATCGCGGGCCATCAGGCCGATCGTATCAAGGGCCTCGGCGGCTAGCTTCAAACCCGCCCGATTGACCGTGCCAAAGCTCGGCTTGAAACCCACGATGCCGCAAAAGGAAGCCGGCCGCAGGATCGACCCGCCGGTTTGCGTTCCGAATGCAACCGGAACCATTTTGGCGGCCACGGCGGCGGCCGAGCCGCTGGACGAGCCGCCGGGCGTGCGCGTCGCGTCCAGCGGGTTTGTTGTCGGGCCGGGTGAAACACCGGCAAATTCCGCGGTGACCGTCTTTCCAAGAATTGCAGCACCGGCTGCCCGCAACGTCGCCACGCAGGCGGCGTCTGCACGCGGGCGATAACCGTCATAGATCGGCGATCCCATGCCGGTTGGCATGTCGAAAGTGTCGATAACGTCTTTCACCGCGACCGGAATGCCGTGGAGAGGACCGAGCGGCGCCGTGGCGTCACATGAGCGGGCCGCCCGCATCGCCTGCTTTGGATCGAGATGCGACCATGCGCGAATGACCGGCTCACGCAACGCGATGTGGTCAAGGCATGACCCTACCAGCGCTTCCGATGTGAGCTGGCGAGCCGCGATCAGAGTCCCGGCCTCGCTCGCTGTCAGGTGATGGGGTGCATCGGGCTTCGATTTCATCGGCGACCAAATGGGTATCCACGTCTTAAAATAAGTGTTCGTAGCATTTTTGGAACATTGCAAGCCTTTTTTGGCTCAAAATGCCCAGAAAACAGCGAATCGCACTCATTTTTACACGCTCTGGGGACCACGGAGAAGCCATGAATCAGGCTATTATCGCCAAATTAACAGTCACTTCCCGGGTTTTTAAGATCGCAACTCCACCAACAGCCGACGGCAACCGCGGGCGAGGTCAGTTTTGTAACATTTTTAGTATTGATGCTTTACAGCCACTTTGCCAGCCGCTTAATTGTGCGTGATGCGCCCGCCCAGTTGCCACCCACGCCACGAAAGCAGACGGATGAGTTCCGACGTTCCAGTCCCCCGGCCGGCAATGAGCCGGACCGACCTCGATCTGCTTGAACGCTACGACGTACTGGTGGTCGGCGGCGGCAACGCCGCACTGTGTGCCGCGATCAGCGCACGTCGGTCGGGCGCGTCCGTTCTGGTTCTCGAAGCCGCGCCACCCTTTTACCGCGGCGGCAATACGCGGCACACCCGGAACATGCGCTGCGCCCATGACAGCGCCACGGAAATTCTCACCGGGCCCTATACCGAAGACGAATTCTGGGAAGATCTGAAGCGCGTCACCCAGGGCCGCACGGACGAGGAACTGGCGCGCTACATGATCGCCCAGTCCAAGGAGATGCTGAACTGGATCGTCGAGCAGGGCGTGCGCTTTCAGCCGTCGCTTGGTGGCACGCTCAGTCTTGGCCGCACCAACTCTTTCTTCCTTGGCGGCGGCCGCGCCATGCTGAACGCGCTGTATCTCACCGCCGAGACGCTCGGAATCGAGATCCGCTACGATGCGGAGGTCACCGGGCTGGAGATCGAGGACGGAATGTTCCTGTCGGCGACCGTTCGTGAAGCCGGCGGCCTCGCGAATATTCGTGCAGCGGCGCTGGTCGCGGCATCAGGCGGATTCGAGGCCAACATCGAATGGCTGAAGGAAGGTTGGGGTGAACCCGCCGAAAACTTCCTGATCCGCGTCTCGCGGTACAATCGCGGCACAGTCCTGCGAATGCTGTTCGATCATCAGGTCCAGCAGATCGGCGATGTGACGCAATGTCATGCGGTAGCGATCGACGCCCGCGCGCCGAAGTTCGATGGCGGTATCATCACGCGGCTCGACTGCGTAATCTACGGCATCGTCGTGAACAAGAATTGCGAACGCTTCTACGACGAGGGCGAGGATATCTGGCCGAAGCGCTACGCCATCTGGGGACGTTTGGTCGCCGCACAGCCGGACCAGATCGCCTACATCATTTTCGATTCGCGATCACTGGAGCTGTTCATGCCGTCGCTGTTTCCGCCGATCAAGGCGAACAGCATCGGCGAGCTTGCTGCTCTGCTCGAACTCGACCCGGCAAAACTCTCGGAGACCGTGAGCAACTTCAACAACGCGGTGCAGCCTGGCACATTTGATCCGAGCAACCCCGACGACTGCAAGACCGCGGGCCTGACGCCGCCGAAGACACACTGGGCGCGGCAGATCGACGTGGGGCCGTTCTACGCCTATCCGGTGCGCCCCGGCATTACCTTCACCTATCTCGGCGTCAAGGTGAACAAGGAAGCGCGAATGATCATGGCCGACGGCCGCCCGGCGGCGAACATGTTCGCCGCCGGCGAGATCATGGCTGGCAACGTGCTTGGCCAGGGTTACGCCGCCGGGATCGGCATGACGATCGGCAGCGTGTTCGGACGCGCGGCGGGCCAGGGAGCTGCCAACCATGCACGCAACTAGCTCACTGGCCGAGGCCGACCGGCTGATGACCGTCTGCAATTCCTGTCGCTATTGCGAGGGCATCTGCGCGGTATTTCCGGCGATGGAAATGCGGCGCGCCTTTTCGGACGGCGATCTCAACTATCTTGCCAATCTCTGCCACAGCTGTGGTGCCTGTTACTACGACTGCCAGTTTTCGCCACCCCATGAATACAACGTCAATGTTCCTAAGGTTCTGGCGCAGGTCCGAACCGAATCCTATGAAGCCTACGCCTGGCCGCGGTTTCTTTCCGGCAGTTTCCAGCGCAACGGCCTCGTGATCAGCATCGTGACGGCGTTGTGCATCGCCGGATTCATCATCGGCTTTGTCGCTTTCCACGACGCATCGGTGCTGTTTGGCGTACACAGGGGGCAAGGATCGTTCTACAAATTGATGCCGCACAACGCCATGGCGGCGCTGTTCGGCCTCGCTTTCCTCTACGCGCTCGTCGCGATCTCGATGGGCGTGCGAAATTTCTGGGGCGACATCGGCGAGCCTGCCGGCGCGTTGATGCAGGGATCTTCGCTCTGGCAGGCCATTAGGGATGCCTCGACGCTGCGCTATCTCGACGGCGGTGGAGTGGGATGCATGAACGAGGATGAGAAGCCCACCGATCGCCGGCGGCTGTTTCATCACTTCACTTTCTACGGCTTCTTGCTGTGCTTCGCCGCGACCTCCGCTGCGACCGCGTATCATTATCTGCTGCGCGTGGAGGCTCCCTATCCCTGGTATGATCTGCCGGTGCTGTTGGGAACGTTTGGCGGCGTGGGACTGGTGGTCGGGCCTCTCGGATTGCTCCGCGAAAAATGGCGGCGTGACCCCATTCTGCAGGACAGACAGAAATACGGCATGGACATCGCGTTCCTTGCGATGCTGTTTATGACCAGCCTCACCGGCCTTGCCCTGCTGCTGCTGCGCGCGACGCCGGCGATGGGCCTGCTGCTCGCGCTGCACATCGGCATCGTCTTCTCATTGTTCGTTACCATGCCCTACGGAAAATTCGTCCATGGCTTCTATCGCTTCGTGGCGCTGGTGCGCTATGCGAAGGAACGGCGCGAGTTGGCGGGCGGGCACGCGTGATCGATTATGGAACTTCGCGCTCATTGAAGGAATCGCGGATGCCAATCAAACATCATGGACGTTACGATTATTCACCGATCGACGAGCGTCCGCAGTTTCAATGGCCGGGCGGTAAGAAGCTCGCCCTCTATGTAGCCCTTAACATCGAGAATTTTAGTTTCGGCGAAGGCCTCGGGCACACACCGACTGCACTCGGGCCTCAGCCTGATCCGCGCAACTTCGGCTGGCGCGACTACGGACTGCGGGTCGGGATCTGGCGCATCTTCGACATGATGGACGAACTCGGCTTGCCGATGTGCCATCTACTCAACGCCTCGGTTTGCGAAACCATGCCGCAGATCGCGGCCCGCATCCGCGCGCGGGGGGACGAAGTGATCGGCCACGGCTACACGAATTCCGAACGCCAATCCGAAATGAACGAGCCTACCGAAGCTGCGATGATCCAGCATGCTGCCACCACGCTTGCGCAGCATTGCGGCGAACGGCCGTTTGGCTGGATGGGGCCATGGATCGCCGAGACCACTGTCACGCCGGATCTTCTCAAGGAAGCCGGGTACAGCTTTATCATGGACTGGCCCGCGGACGACCAGCCGTTCTGGATGCGCACCCGCGCCGGTCCGATCCTCTCGGTGCCGTACCCGATCGAAATCAACGACAGCCCGACCATGCTGAGCCGTCACCAGCCGGCGACGGACTTTTTCCAGATGATCGTCGATCAATTCGAGGAGATGCTGCGGCTGTCGGACAAGCAGTCGCTGGTGTTCGGCATCTCGTTGCACACATTTGTCGCCGGGCAACCTTTCCGCTTGCGGCAGATCCGCAAGGCGCTCGACTACGTCATGAGCCATCCGCGCTACGCCGATGTCTGGGTGACGACGCCAGGCGAGATCGCGCGCTATTCAGCCGCTCTGCCCGACGGGATCGTTCCGTAGCGATCCATGGCGATAGGGACTGATCAGATTTCCAATGGCAGCAAAGTGGCCGCCTTTGCGAAGCGTTCCGCAAACCGATTGCCAAGATAGGCCTCGATCACGCGCGGATCCCTGAACACCTGATCGGTTGGACCTTCGCTCACTACGGCCCCGTGATGCAGCACGATGGCGCGCTGGGCGAGTGATGTGACCACCCGCATCAGATGCTCGATGACGATGATGGTGATTCCGCGGGCCGCGATGGCCTTAACCATCCGCACGGCCTCGTCGATCTCGGACGAATTCAGCCCGGCATTGACTTCGTCAAGCATAAGGATGCGCGGGTTCATTGCCAAGCTCTTCGCGAGTTCAAGCCGCTTGCGATTGGCCAGCGCCAGTTCGGACGCGGGCATGTCCTTGAGATGCGCCAGCTTGGCGAATTCCAGACTTTCAATCGCCTTGTCGCGCGCCTGCCGCATACCGCAATGGCCCGCGTAGATCGCACCAGCCATGACGTTTTCCAGCACGGTCATTTTGGCGAAAGGCTGGACGATCTGAAAGGTGCGCGCGATTCCGGCCTGCGCGATGGTGTGTGGCTTGCTTCGGGCCAGGCTTTTGCCCTCGAAAATCACATCGCCGCTGCTAAGGGGAATGAAGCCTGAGATCAGATTGACAAGCGTGGTCTTGCCGGCGCCGTTCGGGCCGATCAGCCCGACAATCTCGCCGGCGTAAAACTTCAAGCTGACATTGTCGACGGCGCGGATGCCGTCGAAGACGCGCGAAACTGACTTTAGCTCCAGAATGGGAGAGCCCGGTGCGGCGTTCATGCTGCGGGCCTCACAATGTCGCAGGCAGATGGCGACGGGCGCCGTCCGGATTTTAACCGCTTGAAGATTGCCGCCCAGGATGTCCCGAACACGCCCGCAGGCAGGAAGTAGATGACGCCGACAATAATCAAACCGAGAATGCCGCTATGCCAATCGATGAAATAGGCCCAGACGAACTCCTTAAGAACGACGTAGAACACGCCGCCGATCAATGGGCCGAAGATCGTGCCCATGCCGCCCAGCATGACCATGACCGGAATTTCGATCGTCATGATGAGATTAAAAGCGTC
Organism: Bradyrhizobium sp.; assembly: GCA_028290305.1. The sequence goes on along the minus strand of JAQGKC010000247.1, from coordinate 23,777 downwards.
CTTCGGCTCAATGAAGGCAACCATTGATGCGTAAATGCCACCGGCAGCCGCTCCCAGAGCGCCGGACAACACAAAGGCACTGACCTTGTATTTGAAGACATCGATTCCGACCATCGACGCGGCTTGCTCGTTCTGACGGATGCAGCGGAGACCAAAACCAAAGCGGGTACGGTCAACTACCACAGTTATGAGGAACGCGATCAGCGCAAGTCCAAGCATCGCCAGAAAGAAGAAGCGGCCGATCGCATCTGGATTGCCGGCCTGGATCGGGATGTTCATGCCGACTGCACCACCCGTCAGCGCGTCCCAGTTATTCGCGAATTCACGAAAAACTTCCACGCTCGCGATCGTGCCCACCGCGAAATAGTGCCCTTTCAACCGAAGCAGCGGCAGACCCAGCAACAATGCGACGATGCCACCTGCGCAGGCCGCGGCGACCCATGCGGCGTAGATTGGCAGGCCCTGCACCTGCGCAATGCCGCCAGCATATGCGCCGACCCCGAAGAATGTAACGGCGCAGAGCGCCGGGTACCCCATGTAGCCGCCGACCAGATTCCAGCCCCAGCACAATACGCAAAGCATCGCCAGCGTGGTGCCGACCTGGAGATAATAATTGTCCAGAACGACGGAGAAAGACGCTCCGACTGCGAACAGAAAGAGGCCGAACACCAGCTTGATAGCCGTGGCGCGATCAAAAATCATTCGTAGCCCTTCTTGCCTGCGAGACCGGTCGGGAACAGCACGATGACGGCCATCATCATCACGAAGCCGACCGATGTCGCCCATTGTTGTCCCAGCGCCAGTGTTCCGATGCCCTCGACAATGCCGAGGACGAGACCGCCAACGATTGCGCCGGGCACGCTGCCCAGGCCACCAAGCACGCAGATCACAAAGGCCTTGCCGAGAAACACGCCGCTCATCATCGGCGTAACGGGATAGATCAACGCCATCGCGCAACCCGCGGCGCCCGCCATCAAAGCGCCGATGCCGAAGGTCAGCGCGTATATATGCGGAATGCGGATTCCCATCAGCGCGGCGGCATGGCGATCCATGCGCACTGCGATGATGGCACGACCGGTCTTGGAGTGACGCAGCAACCAGTACAACAGCAATGTAAGAACGCCTGCCACCAGCATGCCGCCGACGCGCACAACCGGCACGCGGACGCCCAGGAATTCGAGCATGCCGTAATTGGTGACCAGCGACCGCGGCGTGGCACTGAACACCTGCAGGACAAGGTTGTTGACGATCAGGTCGAGACCGAAGGTCAGGGTTAACGTAATCAGGATCGGCTGCGAGACCACGCGATTCAAGAGGCCCCGCTGAATCGCGTAGCCGAACAGGAACAGGAGAGCGCAGACAACCGGCGCCACCTCATAGAGCGGCAGCCCCAGTTGTTGCACGCCGTATAGACAGAAATAGGCGCCAAGCACCACCATGGAACCGTGCAGCATATTGATGATGTTCAATACGCCCCAGACCAGGGAGAAGCCCACCGCGAGGCAAGCATAGAGCCCCCCGATCAGTACTCCGTTTACAACGTATTGACCCAACATGGTGCCCGCCTCGGGTGATGATCGCGTCTTACTTCTTGGGAACACCGACCTGCAGCTCGCCCTGCTTCAGTTTTTCGGGTGCGAGCACGAGCAATTTGTTGTTCTGGATTTGCATGACGAGAGCTGCGTTGACGTCATTTTGTCCGGACGCCCCGTAATGGATCGGCCCGTAGAATGTGTCGAAGGTCTTCTCATGCAGCACCTTGCGGACTGCGTCGGTCGACGTCGACTTGGCTTCCTCGATCGCCATTACCAAGGTCTCGCAGGACGCCGTGGCCGCCGCCTCCAGGTAGGTCGCGTCCCGCTTATAGCGTTCGTTGAAAGCCTCATTGTACTTGAGAGACGAGCCAAACAGTAATGCGTCGTTGTAGTTGGCATTCTGATGCCACCAGGAATTGGTCGTGACGTTCTCGGCCAGAGCTTTCACATTGTCCCTGAATTCCGGGTAGGACGGACCCGCGGTCATCGTGAGAATTTTGACGTCAAGGCCAAGGTCGGCCATCTGGCGCCGGATCAGGATCAGGTCCTGGGTATAACCGGTAACGTAGAGCCAATCGGGATTGAGAGACTTGATTTGCGTCAGCACGTTCGAAAAATCGGCCGTATCGGGCGAATAAATCGTGTTGAAGACCACTTCGAGGCCTTGAGCCTTGGCGGTTTCAACGAGATCGCCGGCAATTGCTTTCGGAAACAGGCTGTTCAATGCAAGCACCGCGACTCGCTTGGCAGTCGGAACGTTCTTCTTGTAGTAGGCGACTTCAGCTTCCGTGATCATGCTGTTGGGAAACAGCACGCCGAACAGATTCTGAAAATTCTGATCGAACACCGTCTTGGTTGCGGCGGCAGCGGCTACCATCGGCACGCCGTAGCGCTCCGCCACGACGGCGGTCGCCTTGGTGTCGCCCGAACCATAGGGCGACAGCAGGAACGGCACCTTGTCGACGTTGATCAGGCGCTGGACGATCTGTACCGCACGGTTGGTTTCGCTCTGGTAGTCATACTCAACGAGTTCGAGCTTGAGCTTCTTGCCGCCGACGTCGATGCCGCCCTTGGCGTTCACCGCGGAGACGCAGATATCGTACCCCTGCTTGGATTTGGTGCCGGCATCCGCCAGTGGTCCGGTCAGCGCCAAAGGCGCGCCGAAGCGGATGGCTTCCTGCGCAAGCGCCGGCGTCCCAGCCAGGGCGGCGAAGGAAAGTGCGGCCATGATCGACTTCATTGTCTTCACGATGTTCCCCTTTTTATGAGTCCGGTTAAACGTGAGCCCGATCTCGCGGTTGGCTCCTGCCCGTCTAGCGTGGTGTTGCTGACCCCAGCGATGTTCCGCTGTCGTGGTCATGGGTGTGGTCGAGACGTATCGCCGCGTGCTGTACGGCCTTGACGATCCCTGCGTAGCCGGTGCACCGGCAGATGTTGCCGGCCAGCGCTTCGCGCAGAAATTGCTCTTTCGGATTGCCGTAGCGAGCGATGATATCGCGCGCGGTGATCAGCATGCCCGGGGTGCAGTAGCCGCATTGGAGGCCGTGGCATTCGTGAAAGCTGTCGCGCAGCTGTGCGATGGCGGGATCGTCGCGCAGGCCTTCGAGAGTCCGGATATCGGCGCCGTCCATAGCCACTGCGAGAGCGATGCAGGACCGCGCGATCTTGCCATCGATTACGATCGTGCAACCACCGCAGACGCCGTGCTCGCAGCCAAGATGAATCGACCGCGCATCAGCCTTCTCGCGCAGGAAGTCCGCCAGAGTCATGCGCGGATCGATCGTCGCCTTCAGTCGCTCGCCGTTGATCGTGAGTTCGATGTCTTGCATCACAGGCTCTCGGGTTCGACGTTTGGGGATGCAAAGCTCATCTGCACCGATCGCCGCAAGCAGGTGCGTGCCTGCCATATCTGGATATCGCTGAGCTCGCGCCCGCTGGCGACGAGGTCAGCCTCCATCGCCTCTGACAGAAGGGCTCCATGAGATGTCTGCCAGTCTTTGAGGGAAGCCAGCACCGTCTCGGTCTGCGGCAAACGGATCGGCGCGCCGTCGGTGGCACCAAGGAATGCGCGCGGCGTTTTGGAATCTCGGATCACCATCGCCATCGCGTGAGCAAATTCGCCCGTTTTGCGGCAGAGCTTGTAGGTGCCCCAGGTCGCGGCGGGATCGAGACGCGGGATCCGGATGCCGGTGAGCAGATCCGACATCTCGAGGCGCGTCGTGTAGGCGGCGGCGACGAATTCTTCCGCCGGACAACTGCCGGGCCCATCGGGCCCTTGCCATTCAATGGTGGCGCCCAAGGCGGCGGTGGTGGTCAACCAGTCGGCCGAGGGATCTGCCAATGCCAGGCTGCCGCCGATTGTGCCGCGGTTGCGCACGGCCTGATAGGCAATAGCTGCGGCAACCTTCGGCATCAGGCCGTTCGATGGATCGGCGACCTCTCCGAGCTGAATTTGTTCATGCGTGACACAAGCCCCGATCCGCACTTCGCGATCGTCGGCAGACCAGGCCTTGAGCGCCGCGATCCCGCTGATATCGACCAGTCGTTCTGCCGACACCATGCGTAGATTGAGCATCGGGACCAGCGACTGGCCGCCGGCCAGCACTTTCGCATCCATGCCGCCTTCAGCCAATTGTGCAACGGCGTGCTGCACCGAGACTGCGCGGATATATGTGAGTGCGCCCGGCTTCATGCGCGCGCCTTTTCGACTTCAGCATCCATAAGCGCCCGGATAACCCGTTCCGGCGTCATCGGCGTCTCATTGATCGAAGCGCCGAGCGGCCGTAACGCGTCGTTGACGGCATTGCAGATCGCAGCGGGCGGCGGAATTGCGCCGCCTTCACCCATGCCCTTGATGCCGTATCGCGTAATTGGAGACGGCAGTGACAGGTGCGTGATACGGGTCTGCGGCATCTCGGAGGCGCCGGGCACCAGATAGTCCATGAAGGTGGATGCCAGCGGCTGTCCATCGGAATTATACGGCATCTCCTCGTACAGCGCGGTACCGATGCCCTGCGCGAGCCCGCCCATCATCTGTCCATCGACGATCATTGGATTGACGATGGTGCCGCAATCGTGGGCGATGGCGTAATCCAGGATCTTGACGAGACCGGTGCCCTTGTCGACCGCCACAATCACAGCATGCGTTCCGTAAGACCACGCGCCTGTGTCCTTCGACGTTCTATACGACGCCACCACCGAAAGGCCGGGATCGACGCCGTCCGGCAAACGCTCGGGCCGCAGGAAGGCTGCAATCGCGATTTCTGCGAGAGATACTTTCGCGCCGCCGATTGCATTGGCAACGACGAAGCCGTCTTCAAGCCGAACGTCCTCGGCGGTCACCTGCAGCAAATGCGCGCCGATCTTGCGCAGCTTCTCCGCCAACAAGACGCTGGCGCATCCGACTGCCCCGCCGGACATCACCATCGAGCGGGATGCAAACGTGCCCATCCCGTAGGGCGCAAGGTTGGTGTCGCCATGGCGCACCACGACATAAGCGGGGTCGATACCAAGTTCTTCGTTTGCCACCTGGGCAAGGGTTGTTTCCAGCCCCTGCCCGTGATTCTGGATAGGCACGTCGATGATCAGCATGCCATCCGGGGTCATCTGCAACGCAGCCTGCTCGTAACCGAACACCACCGGCAAACCGCGCTGCACCCATTCGGCAGTGCCATGCGCGGTTTGCTCGAGATAAGTGCCGTAACCGAGCCCGATCTCGTAGTCGGTGCCCGAATAGCGCTCACGCAGCGCAGCGACGCGCTCTGGCTTGATCAGCTCGCGTGCGGCGACCGCGCTCGCAAGATAGTCGCCGTTGTCATAGGTCTTGCCGCCCGCCGATTTCCACGGAAACTGTTCCGGCTTCACGTAATTGCGCGCGCGCACCTCGATCGGATCGAGGCCGAGATGTGCGGCCAGTTCTTCCATGGTTCGCTCAATGGCGAAGCACGCACCCGGCCGGCCAACGCCGCGATATGGGCCCATCGGCGATTTGTTGCTGGCGCAAGTCCGTGCCGTCGCGCGGTAATTTGTGATCGCATAGGGGCCGGGGAGAAACCCGATCGCCATGCCGGATTCCATCGGCGCAGTCCATGGCCACACCGAGTAGGCGCCCGCATCCACGTCAATGGAAGCTTCCAGTCCCAGCACGACGCCATTGCTGTCGGCGTGGACCGTCACCTGATAGCGATGTTCGCGCGCATGCGGCGATGCGGTCAGGTGTTCACGCCGATCTTCGATCCATCGCAAGGGCTTGCGGATCTTGCGTGTCAGCGCGGCCAGCGCAATTTCTTCCGGATTGAGATTGTTCTTCACGCCGAAGCTACCGCCGACTTCCGGAGCCACCACACGCAGCTCGCGTTCCTTCATGTTCAGGCAATGCGCGAGTGCAGTACGAATCACATGCGGAAACTGGGTCGACGAATAGACGACGAGTTCGCCGGTCCGCTCATCGAGATAGGTCATGACGCCGCGGCCTTCGAGTGAAACGATGGCCTGGCGATTCATCTTGTATTCGCGCGTGATCGTAACTGCCGCATTCGCGCGTGCTGTCTCGATGTCGCCAACGTCGAAATGTGTCTCGAGAAACAGATTGTCCGTCCAACCGGGATGGATCGGTGGATAGGCGGGATCTCGGCACTGCGAGAGATCGCTGACTGCCGGCAATTCATCGAATTCAACGATCACCTGCTGGGCAAGATCTTCGGCCTCGGCCCGCGTCCGCGCGAGGCAGATCGCAATCGGCTCGCCAACAAATCGCACCTTGTCGTTTGCAAGCGCTGGATAATCGGAGCGACGGAAGCCCTTTGCCTGCGAATCGGCGCGAATGGGCAACACCTCGCCAAGGTCGGCCAACAGGAATACGCGCCCTTCGGAGCCTTCCGGCTTTTGCACACTGACGATATGGGCATGCGCCACAGGGCTGCGCAGGAAGGCAACTTCCCACATTCCAGGCTGACTGATGTCGGCAATGAAGGAGCTGCGACCGGCAAGCAGCCGCTCGTCCTCAATGCGAAGGATCGAACTTCCGATGCCTTTCCTGCCGGACACTGGTGTCATCACGTTCATCTCGCTAGAGGCCCATATAGGCCGACTGCACGGACGGATCCTGAATGAGGACCTTGGTGTCGCCATGCATGCGTACGCGGCCGGATTCCAGGACGTAGCCCGTGCTGGCGATCTCGAAGGCAGTCATGACGTCCTGCTCGACCAGCAGGATGGAGATGCCCTTCTGATTGATCTTGATCAGGCTGTCGGCAAGAAGCTCCACCGCCTTTGGCGACAGTCCCAACGACAATTCGTCGATCAGAAGGAGCTTGGGACTGGCCATGATGCCGCGTCCGATCGCGCACATCTGCTGCTCGCCGCCCGACATGGTGGTCGCACCTTGATTGGAACGCTCGGCGAGAATCGGGAAGATCGAAAACACGAAGTCGAGATCGCGCGCGATGTCCGCGGCGCTGTCCTTGCGCGCATAGGAACCGAGCATCAAGTTATCGCGAACGCTCAGAGTTGGAAACAGCCGGCGCCCCTCCGGAACATGGATCAGCCGCTTGCCGACAATACGATCGGCGCCCTGGTTGCCGATCTCCTCGTCCTCAAATTTGATACTGCCGCTGCGCACCCGCACCATGCCGGATATCGCGAGCAGCAGCGTCGTCTTGCCGGTGCCGTTGGGCCCGACGATCGAAACAATCTCATTTTTTGGAACAACGAGATCGACGCCCCACAAGACCTGCACGTCGCCGTAGCCGGCGGTAAGACCGGACACGGTCAGGATCGCAGGCTTCGACACCGGCACATCCAACGTGGCTGGGGCTGCGCTGGTCACGATTGCGCTGGTCACAGTTGCGCTCGTCACGATTGCAATTCCAGCGCCGGCTGACTATCGGCCAACGCGGCGCGCCGCGATGCCGCAAGCCGCACGGCATCGACAATTTCCGGATAGGCTGAACAACGGCAGAGATTTCCCGTCAGGTAGTGACGGATCTCTTCGTCGGTGGGATCGGCATGGGTGTCGAGAAGCTGCTTCACCATCATGACGAAACCAGGCGTACAAAAGCCGCACTGGAACGCGCCAGCATCGATGAAGGCTTGCTGCACCGGATCGAGCGTCGCTCCGCGGCCGATTCCCTCGACCGTGACGACTTTGGTTCCGTCGACGAACCAAGCCAGATACAGACAGGACGAAACAGCCTTGGCGTTGACATAAACCGTGCAGCATCCGCACAGACCCTGACCGCAGCTTTCGCGCGCACCTTTTAGCTCAAAGCGCTGCGACAACACGTCGATCAGCGTCTCGTGCGGCATGATGCTCGCCGAGACCGGCGCGCCATTGAGCATGAAACGGATGGTGCGAGGTTCGGTCAAAACTATTCCCCAGCGAGTGGTGTGCCGTTTTTTAGTTGGATCGCGCGGTAGATCGATTCCGGCGTCAACGGCAAATCCGTCAGATGAACCCCGATCGCATCCGCGATGGCGTTGCCGATGGCCGGCGACAGCGCAATCGTCGAGCTTTCGCCGACTCCCTTTGCGCCGAACGGACCGGTATGCTGCCGTGAAATGACGTATTCGTTGATGAACTCGCGCGGCATGTCGAGCAGCGACGGAATCTTGTAATCAGCGAGCGAACCGTTCGTCAGTTGCCCGTCACGAAACACCATATTCTCGGTCATGGTGAAGCCGAGCTGCATGATCGCGGCGCCCGAAATCTGCAATTTTACAAGGTTGGGATTCAGTGCCACGCCGGCATCAACCACATTCACCAGCTTGGTGATGGTTATCCTGCCTGTTTCGGTGTCGATCTCGACTTCAGCGGCGTTGCCGCCCACTCCCCAGAATGGCGTCGCCGCGAGCGATTGACCCGTTTCAGGGTCCGGCTTTTTGTAGGCAGGAATAAAACTGCCGGTACCAATAATGTTGCCAGCCTGCATCCCGTATTTCTTGCGCAGCAATTCGCTCAGAGGAAAATTGTTGTTCGGCGGCAAACCCAGTTCAAGCGCAAGTTCACCGATTTTCGTTTTTGCATCTTCGGCCGCGAGCCGAACCGCAGTGCCCATGTGGAATGTCGAGCGTGAGCCGAGCGTCCCCATGTCGTAGGGCGTGACATCGGTGTCGGGATGAATCACGCGCACCGATTCCGGATCGATGTTGAGCACTTCTGCGGCGATCTGGGCCATCACGGTATCGGACCCCTGCCCCATATCGACAGTGCCGATGTAGAGACCGCAACTGCCGTCGCCGTAGAGATTGACGATCGCAACCGAGGTCGTCGGCGACGTGATGCCCTTGATCCCGAGCGCGATGCCGCGGCCGCGCCGAATGGAGCCACTGCCCTTGTCAAAAGGCAGCTTCCAGTTCATTCGATCGAGCAGATGATCCAGGACCTTTTCAAGGGCAGCGTCATGCACGATCGTGCCCGACGCCTGCGGCCGGCCTTCGCGCAGCAGATTCATGCGCCGAAACTCGATCTTGTCGAGATTGAGGGCTTCCGCGATCAGGTCGGTGTGCGACTCGTAAGCCCAGGCCGTCTGCGGCGCACCGAATCCGCGCAAGGCGCCAGCCGGAGGCCGGTTGGTGTAGACGGCGTATGAATCGATGGCGACGTTTTCGATGTCGTAAGGCCCGGCCGACGTGAAGCCCGCCTTCTGGGTAACGCGCGGCCCTATATCCGCGTAGGCGCCACCGTTCCAGACAATCTTGCAGCGACGTGCGACGATCTTGCCATCATTGTTGACGCCGCTTTTGATCGTGAAAGTGCAGGCATGCTTGGTAACCATGAAGAACTGCTCTTCCATGGTCAGCGATATCTTGACGGGCCTCTGGATCAACAGTGACAGCGCGGTGACCAGTGCTTCAAGCTTGATGTACAGCTTGCCGCCGAATCCGCCGCCGAGATGCGGGACCTTCACACGCACGCGGTTTTCCGGCCATCCCAGCAGCCGCGCGATTTCGATGCGAACGAATGACGGCCCCTGCGACGCGGTATGGAGCGTCATGCGCCCGTCCTGCACGTCGGCCACCGAAACGAAGGGCTCCATCGGCGTATGCATGGCCTGCTGGGCGCGGAAGGTATGCTCGAAGACGTGGTCCGCCGTCGCAAATGCTGCCTCGACGTCACCGCGCACCAGCTTGTAATCCAGCGCGACGTTGGTGCCGCGACGCCCCTTCAAGTGCTGCAAATCCGGGAATGTCGCGGCAGGCTTTAGCTCATCATGGACACAGACGTCCGATGTCATCGCCTCGGTTTCGTCGTAGACCGCCGGAAGTTCTTCATATTCGGCCGTGACCAGCCCGGCGGCTTCTTCGGCAATCCGGGGATCGGCAGCCAGCACGACTGCAACCGGCTCACCGGCAAACCGGACCTTGCCGTCCGCTAGAATCGGCTGATCGTGAAAGGCCGGACCATAGTAGGGATTGGGAATGACGGTGCGAATATCGTCAATGGTGACGACACGGAACACGCCCTCCACGGCCTGCGCTGCGGAAACATCGACGCTCTTGATGCGCGCATGCGGCATGGTGCTGCGAAAGATCTTGCCATAGAGCATCCCCGGAAGCTTAAGGTGATGGACATATTCGGCACGACCGGTGACTTTCTCGCGCGATTCGAGCCGTTGCACCGAACGGCCGATACTCCGCGACGGCATCGTGGTCACCATGACATCACGCTCCGGCAATCGATTGAATGGCGCGCGCCAGATGCACGCGCAGCAGATGATTTTTGTAGGCAGCGGATCCGCGACTGTCGGTTTCGATGTCGACTTCGGCGACGGCCGCATCGCCCGCGCGCGCCAGCGTCGCCTGATCCACATCCAGTCCACGCAGCGCCTGCTCCGCACCCACCAGCCGGGTCGGCTTGTCCAGGGCGGCGCTCAGTACAATCCGAAGGTCATTGACGCGCGCTCCGACGAATTCGGCGGAGACCGCAATACCCAGCGCGGGCCAGTCGTGGATCGCGCGTGTTGTTACCTTGACGTAAGTCGATCGCCACGTTGGACGGATCGGCACGCGCAGTTCGGCAATCAATTCACCGTCCGCGATTGTCGTCTCGTAATAGCCCACGAAGATGTCTTCGACTGGGACGATGCGCTGCCCGGCGCGACTGACAATCCGGGCTTCAGCGGCGAGCGCCATCCAGACCGGAGGCAGATCGAGATGCGGGTCACCATGCGCCAGATTGCCGCCGACCGTGGCCACATTGCGAACGCGCACATTGGCGAGCGTCTGCATTGTTTTCACCACGACGGGCAAATGCATCTTCACCAACGGCGAATGCTCAAGGTCCGCAAAAGTTGTCATCGCGCCGAGGCGAAGGCTCGAGCCGTCATCGCTTAAGGCGAATCCTGCAAACGGATCTCCGAGATGACGCAGACTTACCAGTCGGATGGGCTTGAAGATCTGCGCCTTCATCATCAGCATCAGCGCGGTGCCACCACCAATCGGCCGGATCGCGGGATCACCGTGGTCAAGCAGGTGGAATGTCTCATCGAGCGTTCGCGGTTCGGCGAGGTCGAACATCGCCATGACCTAAAGCCCCGCTCGATCAGAACGACCGCCGGTTTTTTCGATTTTAAGACCAAAAATAGCCGACGCGCCGCGTATGAACATGCCGATTCCAACAGGCCTCTGTTGGATTCAGATTACAGGCGGCGAACTGCGTGTCAACTTTTTAGGACGATTTCGCATTATTCCCTCACAAAAGACGGTATACCATTGTTTATATTGCTAATTTATAATTTTAAGGATGACCAAATAAACGAACGCTCGCGAAATTTAGGCACACTGCTTGCTGAAGCGGCAGAAAATGCACCGTTCACACTCCCTTTTGAAACCGCTGTACAGAAATTGGTACCCGCGGAAGGGCGGTCAGAACGCTCGAGTGGCGCATCATAAATTTCTTGGCGACATCATGGGCGACGCACGTGCCGGTTAGACCCTCTGGCTTACGCATTGATTTGAATCGTTTCGGTGCCGTGCACCTGGCTTCTCACTCGGGCGGAGTGGAAATTACGAACGCGGTCGCGGGTCAGAGGCAGCGCTAGACTGCGGATTCGGGGTGCTAGTGGCCGGCGGAGTGTCGGTTCATTTTTTCCAAGAGCTCGCGCATTGCATCGAACTGCACGCCGAAGCCTTTCCAATCTCCGGACTTCAATCGCTCCACCGCTTGATTGTAGCGATCGAGCGCCTCCTGTGCCTGACTTGCTGCCGGGCCTGTGAGCGGCATCTCCTCTGTCGTGCTTGAGACTGCCGGCGCTGTACTGGGTTCTATGAACAACGCTGCCAAGGCCTCGGCGAGCGTCTCCTTCATCACGACATGTTCGCCGTAAGCGGCGATCACACGTTTCAGCTCCGGCAGGTGTCCATACTCCGCTCGCAAATAGAGCGGCGATACATAAAGGATCGAGTTCTCGATCGGGATCGCAAGCAAGTTCGCACCGCGTATCACCCGCGAGCCCATCTGGTTCCACAGCGTGAGTTGTTGCGATATCTCCGTAGTCTGATTGATCCGCGCCTCGATCTGGAACGGCCCGTAGACGAGCTTCTCCTTGGGGAACTCATAGACAATCAGTTTGCCGTAGTCGGGCGCGTCGCAACGCGCAGCGAGCCACGCGATCATGTTGTCGCGGCGGCTCGGCACCATGGGGAGCATGAGGAAGAACTGGGCCTGCGGCTCATCGGGCAGCCGCATGATGATATAATAAGGCGCCATCATCGCGACGCCGTCGCCGCCCGGCTGGCGCGGGAACTGCCAGAGATCCTCGCGGTTGTAGAAAACGTCGGCCGCCTCCATGTGGTAGGCCTGATACAGCCGCGCCTGAATCAGGAACAGGTCCTCCGGATAGCGAATATGCTTCTGCAGGTCTGGAGGCATCGCCGTGAACGGCCTGAACAAGCTCGGAAAGATGCGCTGGTAGGTCGCGGCAATCGGATCGCCGGGGTCAATCAGATAAAAGTCGACGGTCCCGTTATAGGCGTCGACGATAACCTTCACTGAATTACGGATGTAGTTGAGATCGAGATCTTGCGCGGGCTGCGCAGAGGGGAAATAGGAACTCGTCGTGTAGGCGTCCTGCATCCAGAACATCCGCCCATCGCTGATAACCAGATAGGGATCGTGATCGAGCCGCAGGAATGGAGCGATCGTGCGCACCCGTTCCTGGATATTGCGCCGGATCATGATCCGGCTGTCGGTCGTGATATAGCTTGAGAGAAGCAGGTTCGGGTCGTTGAAGTAGTAAGCGAACAGCGTTCTCCACACCGTCGCTCCGATCGGAACGCCGCCGGCGCCGTCATAGGCGGCATAGACGTTGTCTTTCCCCTTCGGATAATCGAACTCCGGTGTGCTCCCCTTGACGATGACGTAGTCGTCGCTCTCTTCGCCGTAGTAGACGCGAGGTTCATCGATTTTGGGACCTCCGTCTGCAATAGGAGGAATATCCCGTAAATAGAAGAACGGCAGTCCCTCAGTGCTCTTGCGGGTTACCGGGCTCATCACCGCACCGTTGCCGTGGGTAAACAGCACGTGGCGGTTGACCCAAGTCTGGGCGTTCGGCGGCAGCAAGGAGGGCCGCAATTCGCGAGCCGAGAGCATCACGCTTTGGTAGGAGCCATCGAGCCAATAGCGATCAACGTCAAGATCATGGAATTTGTAGTAGGTGCGGATCTCCTGCAGCTGCGCGTAGGTATCCGACAAGGGTAGCCAGTCCCACAGCCTGATATTCTCGATTGTCGCCTTGTTGGCCTCTAGCGTCTTGAAGGTAAGCTTCTGTTCGGCAGCAAACGGCTTGGCTGCGATGCGATCGAGATTGTATGCCTGCCGGGTGAGCGCAATGTTGCGTTCGATGTAGGGCTTCTCCAGTTGCAACTCGCTTGGTTTGACGAACAGCTGCCGGAACAACACTGGAGCTGCGCTGGACAGCACGAAAGAGCCGATACCGACCAGCACGATCGCGGCGGCAGGAAGCCGGTAGGTGCGCACCCGGAGGTTTGCCCACGCGGCGAGCGCCGCGATGATCGAAAGTCCGATCATTAGCCACAGGCATGGCAGCGCCACATATATATCGGTGTAGCTTGCGCCGATGACTACGCCGTTGTCGCCGTAGAGCAGCAGATAGCGGTCGAGACCATAGGACCATGCCTTCACCGCGAAGAGAAGGCCGAAGAGCGCTGAGCCGTGAGCAATCGCTGTCGGCGACATTGATCGGTGGTGAATGTCGTATTCGATGTCGCCGTGCACCCAGTAGATCGTTCCGGCGAAAAGCGCGCTCAGAACGAGGGTGAGCAGCATCCAATTCTTGATGAGGATATAGGCAGGCAGTACGAAGAGATAGAAGCCGATGTCCTTGTTGTAGAGCGGATCGTCTGCACCATATGGCACGTGATAGAGAAACCGCAGGAAGACACCCCAGTTGCCGACTTCTGCCGCGGCCACCAGCAGAGCGAGCAAACCTGCGCCGCCTGCGATAACCCGGGGCCACGGTAGTCGATCGCGCATGAGCGTGAACAGATCGGGCGGCGGCGCATTGCCCGTAGGGTTCCACGCGGAGGCGACGACAGCTGGTGTCGGCTGCCGCCGGGCAAACCGCACCGCGAGCAATCCGTTCAGCCAAAGGATGACGGCGGTCGCCGTCAAAACGACGAAAAAGACGACGGCTTTGGCGCCGATCATCATAAAAAAAACCTGCAGGTAACCGATCGAGGAAAACCACAGCCAATCGACCAGGAAGTCGCTCGCGAGCCCGAGCAGGATTAGGCAAATCCCGACGACGATGGCCGCAATGATGAACCCGACCACGGCGCTTCGCCTTGGTACCTTCCGTTCGGGTCCGGTAATCCCGATCGTCATGGTTTAATGATAGCAGAAAAGAGGGATGCTTACCGCTTGATTCGTGGTCGGGATCGGCGCGTCAAGGCAGTGGATGCGGGGCTTGAAGCTCTCGCCGGGACGGCGGAACGAATGAAGCTGTTTCGACTTTTGGGGGTCAGGCCGGATCAGCCGATGGCTTCCTCGCCAAGTCAGCCTGATCCGCAAAAAGGAGGCAATCGAGCAAGAGCGCGGCTCTTCCCCCCTCCCAAGATGCCAAGGGATGGTACATGCGCACGCCGAAACGTCAGCGCGAGCTTCTATGCTAACGTATGCACGATCACCGGCCCCGCGACCGCCGTGGCTGGCCCGATGAGCAGAGGCGCGAGGTTCTGTTCGATCCACGCGAGCCCGCGTCGGTTCGACTCCTCCGCTCCCGCATGGTTGTTGAAGATGCTGATCGCCGTCACCGTGTCGTCTGGCGCATAGACCACATAATAAGCCATGAAACCTTCGACATCACTGATGATCGGAATGGCACCCTCCTTGATCCTGCGTGCCAACTCTTCGGCCATGCCAGACTTTGCTTTGCCCTGACGAATGGCGGCGTACATGGGCTCCTCCTTCACCGGCGGGCTGCCCGCAGTCGCGACTGCTGCGACCATGCGTCACGCTCAAAATAGGCGGGAGCGAGCAGCGGGATTTCCCGCATACTGATCGTACGCCATCCCGCGCAACGACGCCATCGAATGCCTCACACTCGTCGGTCCCCGGCAGCTCTTGCTTGGCGACCAACCACCGTCAGATACCGCGGCATCCAAATTGATGCCTTGGCCGCAGCGAAAACCCACTAATATTGATGGCCTCCATGCAGGCGTGAGGTTCACGGTGCCGTTGCCGACGCCGGGCACCAATGGTTCGCCGTGCGGAACTATGCCTGCTCAGCGGGTATCGTTAGCAGCCGGGCAAATTGATCGTCGCTGATTTCGGTCTGGGCGACCAAGACACTGCAGTGAAGATGCTTGATCAGGTAGGTGCCGACAGAGCCGAACCACCATCGCGCCAGCGGCCCGGTCGAACGATGACCCACGACGACGAGGTTTGCTCCGATCTCTTCGGCGACCCCAGCGATCTCCTGTCCGGCGGCTCCCATGCCTAGCCGCGCCGTCGGCGAGAAGCCCATGGCCTTGAGCCGCTCCACGCCTTCCGCAAGGATTGCCCTATAAGTTGCGATCTGCTCGTCCATCGGGATCGCGATGCCGCCCTCTAAGGTCGCGCCGAAAGAAGGTTCTACGACGGCCAGCAGGAAGACATCGGCCCCGCAAAGTTGCGCGAGCTTCGCACCCTCCCGCAATGCCAGTCGTCCTTCGATTGAGCCGTCATAGGCGAGAAGAACTTTCTTATACAAGTTCGCCACCTCGGTTCCGCATGGACTAGCAAACGCAGTTTAGCACGAATCTCTCGGCCCACATCGTCGTATTATTTAGAGGCAGGATGTCATAGAGAAGTTGTTGCTTCGGCTATTGCTTGCCTCCACTGGCCGCGCGTCGCGCACTCGGCCTTGTTCTGACAGGTGAAGAGGTGTCGACTACAAACGGCGAAATAAAACGGGAGAGTTCTGTCCATGATCGAGGGGATCAGCGCGGTCACACTTGGCACCCACGGAATGCCACGCGCTGTCCGGTTCTACTGCGCATTGGGGTTTGAGGTCCTGCATGGCGGCGAAGCGTCGTCATTTACCAGTTTTCGGGCGGGGACGAGCTATCTCAACCTCATCGCCCAGCCTGCCGAGCGGCGCTGGTCATGGTGGGGTCGGGTAATCTTCTACGTTGCCGATGTCGATGCACTTTACGACCGTGCACTCGCAGCTGGATACCAGCCAGCTGCCATGCCCCAGGATGCCGAATGGGGTGAGCGCTTCTTCCACCTAATTGACCCCGACGGCCACGAACTCAGTTTTGCTCGGCCTTTGCTCCCGGTTTCCGTCCAATAGCAGCTCGAAGCGGCCTGCCATTCCAAGAGGCGCTGGGAGAGCGTATGGTGCTCCGATTATCCGCTGAACCTGCGAGGCAATCATGCAGTTCAGGACAACCGGACTACTTTTGCTTGGCGCGATGGCGTTTCCCGCCTCCGGGACCGCGCAAACCAACCCCGCCCCACCAGCAATTACGCGAACAGTGGTCGCCGCAACCAAACTGCCGACCGTGACGGACGTGCCGCTCCATTTCAAAGCGGTGAGCATCATTCTTCAGCCGGACGAGAAGAGCGACGTCTCGGCGGCCAACGGCATCCTCTACCAGATGTCAGGATCGACCGAGGTCGCGCTCGATGGCGAGGCCAAAATGCTCAACGCCGGAGAGGGGCTGTTCATCGCCGGCGGAAAGACCGCGGCGCTAACGGCGGGCAGCGGAGGGCCATCGACTTTCCTCCACTTCTTCTTTGTTCCCGCTGAGGACCTGGATCGGCCTGCCGAGACGGCACCTGCCGCCGTGAGAGAATTATATCGCACAGCGAATCCGATCCCCGACCTGAAGCCAGGCGGTTATGATCTCAATCTCACGCGAGTCACATTTCCAGCGCGGATGCCCTCCAACCCGCCGCACCATCGGTCAGGCGCGGCTCTATACTTTATCGTCTCCGGTACCGGGGCCAACACGGTCGACGGCAAGACAGAAGCAAGGGGACCGGGTTCCCTGATCTATGAACCGCAGGCCCTCGTGCACCAATGGGGAAACCCAGGCAACGAGCCATTGATATTCTTGGCCTTCAACATCAATCCGGAAGGTGTGGCAGCCGTGCTTCCGAGCACACCGGCAAAGAATCAATAGCTAACGGCGGGCGGCCCACCGCAGGATTACCCGTGAGGAACTTCATCATCGCCAGTGGCGATCGAACGGATAAGTCCCTCGACTTCGATCCTGCCTAAAGATCCAATCCAGGTTGGTCCTCGGGCGGAGCAACAAACATAGCGAAAGAAGAGTGATGACCCCGGCTATTCCTCCGGCTCCGACGGCCAAATTGACCGAGCAACTGCAGATCGTGGAGGGGCAGCGTTATGATTTCAAGAGCGGTCTGAATTTAGGCGGAGGTTCCAGTATGTGTCATATCTGCCGCACCGTGGACCGATTCCTCGAACACGTCCTATCTGCCGCACTGTAGACGTATTCCGACGTTCATGCTCGCGGCGCACCTGAGGGACAGGTCGGAAGGTTACTGCCTTGTTTCTTCTAACCTAGAGGAGAAGTACCGTGATGAAAATTGTGATTATAGCGGGGGCAACGCTTGCCATGGTGACCGCCGCTGGCGCGGCCGATCTCCCGCACCCGCAGCCCGTCTATCAGCAGGCCCCAATCGGCAAGATGCCGATTGGCAAGGCCCCAATCGGGAAAGCCCCAATCGGCAAGGCGCCCGTCGTGACGCGGACCTACTAATACGCGGTATTGACTCAGGTCTCGTTGAATCTGACCTTTATCGTCGACAGTTGAAGGGCGAAGCGTGGCAAATAGGCCGAAGAGATTAGGACTATGCTTGCTTGCGGGATTCACGCTCGCTGTTTTGCTCCCGTGCAAAATCCAATCAGCTTCTGCACACGAGATTGACGCTCGCGCCGGTTCGGAACGTTTCATTTCCCAGAAACGGGAGTTCCACAAGCGCACCGCCGACGCGAATGCGCTTGTTTCCGGTGAGGCGCCCATTGAATCAAAACCGGCGTCACAGTCGACTCGAAAGCCGGGGTCGGGATCAGCAAAGGGTCCGTACTACGTCGATTTCAGAGCCAGGACGGCGGCGAGCTGGGGACACGCTTTCGTCTGGTTTGGGAAGACAAGCGAGCGAGAAGTTGAAGTCGCGGGCCTTACCCCTGCGGGAGACACCCTGGCTTATGCACTTGGTTATTTAACGTGGGTGCCGTCCGAGACCGGGGCAAGCTATGGCGATCTTGATGCGCAGTACTTGACCGCTAGTTACCGCGTTTACTTGAATGAGCCGGACGCAAAAAGGGTTTTCGCATACATCAAGAAATTACAGGCGAGTTCACCGCTCTGGAACGCCGAAATATCCAATTGCACTTCGTTTATCGGCAGCATCGCAAATTTTATGGGATTGAAAGTTCCTTTACGCTGGCAGCGTCCTGAGGACTACGTCAACGATCTCAAGGAGATGAATGGCGGACGCCAGATAGTCCATCTGTCGTCAGAACAATAGCTCGCGTTCGTCGCTGGCCCCTAAAAGATGAGCCTTCACGTCACCAATCCAAGATCAGTATCCGTTACGTGAGACTCGGAAGTCCTGTTTGACGACCGCGTCGCCCTAATCGCGGCATCACGCCAAACGTAGACTTGGCTGGCGCGTTGCGGGCCCGAGCTTCGGCGCGCCGCGCCGCGGCGGCCCCGACCGCGCGTACCGCTCGCCGATAGTTCGAAATTATTCGGGACGTCTTTGGGACGTAACAATCCTACAATAATCCGATCGAAACTTTGACGACAGGAGGAATTGTCATGGCGCGAGCGGCTCGTTCCCGGCTTCCGCAACCGGTTTTCCACGAACCGATTTTCGGCGAGGACGGGTCGCTTCCTGATCCCACCGGATTTTCCACGGCACATCCGAGCGACAACGCTTTGTACAGCAAGATCGAGAGTTTGCTGAAGCAAGAGGTTGTCGCCATACCCCCATCACGGATCGCCGCAAGCGACATGTTCAGCCTCGCGGACGCTTATGGCAGTCACGGGCCACAGATCGTCAAGAAGATAACGGACGCCGGCAAGATCATCTTTCACTCGCTAGGCGATTCCGGAGCGTCGAACTCGGGTAAATATCCCAATGAACTGCGCGTCGCCGATCAGGTCAGCCTCGACAGCGCTTCATCCTCGGAACCCAATCGCGCTGCATTCCTCTTTCATCTGGGCGACATCGTCTACAATTTTGGGGAAGCCCGCTATTACTACGACCAGTTCTACGAACCTTTCCGCAATTACCCCGCGGCTATTTTTGCTATTCCGGGTAATCACGATTCGTTCGTCGTTCCCGGGACCAAGGCAGGGGAGATGCCGCTGGATATATTCCAGCGAAATTTCTGTTCCAAGCAAAATATCATTACAGCTGAGGCGGGCTCGCTGCATCGAACGGCAATGACCCAGCCAGGCGTTTACTTCACCCTGGACGCGCCGTTTGTCCGGATCATCGGCCTGTTCAGCAATGCGCTGGAAGATCCGGGTGTCATTTCAAATGTCAGCAAGAAGTGGCCGGCACTATCCAATGTGCAGATCGATTTTCTTCGGGCACAATTGAAACGAATCAAGCAGGAGAAATATGCTGGCGCCGTCCTGCTCGCTACGCACCATCCGCCGTTCAGCTACTCGCCGCCGAAGGGGGCCGGCGGCACCGACGGCAATCACGGCAGCAGCATCGTGATGCTTAAGGAGATCGACACCGTCTGCCAGGAGGAAGGGGTATATCCCCATGCATTCCTCTCGGGCCACGCCCATAACTATCAGCGCTATACGCGGACCATCAAGATCGGCGGTAAGGAGATCGACGTCCCCTTCATCGTCTGCGGCGATGGCGGCCATAATGTTACCGCTCTGGTCAGAGCGCAACGTGGAAACCCAGGCCAGGAGCCGCACAGCAGCAGCGATGTGACATACCTTGAAGGGAAGCATCCCGTCCCCGACGTGAAGCAGTTGCTGCTGGAGAAGTACGACGATCACAATTACGGCTATCTTCGCATTCATGTCGACAAGCAGGAACTCAAGATTGGCTTCCATCAGGTCGGTGTTCGGTCGCTGGCGCAATCGCGGTTCGACATGGTTACAGTCAAACTGGACGAGCACATCATGGTCGCGAACTAGGACTTGCCGCAAGAATGAGTGCCAGCTATTTGAAAACCTCAAGACCCCCGGAAGCCTGGCCTGCCCCTCCGCCGGGCGTCCTTGCGATCACAGACGAAGCGACTGAATGAAGACGCTATGCTGCTATGCATGAGTCTGGAGTTGGCACGTTTGAGATATGCCGACAGACACTGAAAATGTCCGTTCATCCGGTAGATCGGAAGTGACCGGCCGACAGTCAAATCGACGAGATTGACCCATCTCGACTTGGGTCGCGCGTCAAGCTTTGATTGTAGCCTTTCGTGGCTTGCCCCTCGGACGCAAAATGCCAAGTTTTGGGCATTGCAGACGATGCAGTGCCTCAAGGTGGCTACCGAATGACTGTAGCAGTGGATGAGTAACGTCTTCCACGCTTACCTTCGTTGGGAACGAACTGGGCAAACACCTCCTTAACGCGGTCGGCAGGAGTGACATCGCGAGTAAGACGAATCTCCGCTTTAACCGCGGTTTCCTCCAACCGAGGCGCGTAAATGGCGCTTTCATATAACGACCCGTTGAAACGTGAATTGCTCTCGTTGTCGCCGAAGTAAGCATCGGAAATAAATAAAAGCGCGAGCAGTGCCGATCCTACGATCGCAAAATATTTGAAAATAGGCATTGGTATGCAAACCCCCTTCTTTCGAAAAAAGGATGCAGCGCTCGCGATAAAAGACAGGTTTAAGGCCGCCCAGCTTTTGCCGAAACAGTTGTTTGCCGGTTGGCAATTTACGAAAAATTTTAATCAATCTTCCAGGAGCTTCCATATCCGGCCGCCCAAGCAACTCGAACAGCTCATCGAACTGGCAGTACCGGGTCGTACAGCCGTCGCTGGATGCGCTCAGCGGGCCAATGCGGAAGTACGTAGATAAAGTACTGACAGGCGCGCGGCCGGCCGACTTCCCGGTCGAGCAGCCGACGAAATTCCAGTTCGTCTCAACCTGAAGACTGCCAGGGCGCTTTGGCTCGTTCTGCCGTCGGCGATGCTGGGGCTTGCCGACGAGGTGATCGAATAGCTTTCTAATTTGTTGCGGTGCCGTCGCCGTTTCGCCGGACGTCCGCTTTGGGGCCTAGCCCAAAGAACCGCATATTCCTTCAATGGTCGGCAGGTCGCGGCCTTCATCTTACTAATTACCGGACGGCTTTGATGGTGTATTGTGAGGATAAGCCGAAACCAGCCGGCAGCTCTCGCAATAGGAGCTCAACAAGCCGGAGTTGCTGCTGCATGCCGCCGAGACGTTTTGTATGCGTCCACAAACAGGGAGGCAGTACGATGACAATGAGGCCCGATCCGACGTTCCACGCATCGCCGAAGCTTGCAATGGAAGCCCCGCCCGAAAGCTTCGCCTATACCTTGCTGCTTAGCCCGGACTTCTCAAAACCCGATGCGCTCGCAGTGATCGACGTTAAGTCTGGATCTCCAACCTATAGCCAGATCGTCCACATGGTAACGATGCCCAACAAGGGCGACGAGTTTCACCACTTCGGATGGAATGCCTGCTCGTCGGCTTTGTCGCCGCTCTCTGGGCACGCATTCCTCGAGCGGCGCTATCTCATAATCCCCGGTATCCGGTCCTCTCGTATTTATGTCGTGGATACCAAACCTGATCCTACCCAGGCGAAGATTCACAAAATCATCGAGCCTGAGGAAATCTTTAGAAAGACCGGCTACTCGCGGCCCCACACGATCCACTGCGGTCCGGATGGCATCTACGTCAGCGCGCTCGGCGGCGGTAGCAAGGATGGTGCCGATGGGCCGCCCGGCATCTTCATCATGGACTGCCAGACGTTCGAGGTGCTCGGAAGGTGGGAGATCGACCGTGGTCCGCAGACGCTGCATTATGACTTCTGGTGGAACCTGCCACGCGATTACATGGTGACGAGCGAGTGGGCATTGCCGCCCCAGTTCGAGAGCGGGATCGTGCCGGATGATCTGCTCTCGAACAAGTATGGCCATCGGATTCACTTCTGGGATCTCCGGGCTCGGCGAAACGTCCAGACCATCGATCTCGGAGCCAATCATCAAATGGCACTGGAAGTGCGGCCCGCTCACGATCCCGTTCGCGAGTACGGCTTCCTTGGCGTCGTGATCGATACCACGAACCTCGAAGGCTCAATTTGGACTTGGTGGCGCGAGGGTGGCAAGTTCCACATCGAGAAGACGTCGACGATCCCGCCAGAAGCGGCGCCCAAGGAACAGTTGCCGCCACTCTTGCAGGGTTTTGGCGCAGTGCCGCCGCTGGTAACCGACATCGACTTGTCCATGGATGACAAATTTCTCTACGTCTCTTGTTGGGGCACCGGCGAGATGCGTCAATACGATGTCACCGATCCAAGAAAGCCAAAGCTGGCGGGCTCCGTGCACATTGGCGGCATTGTTCGCCGCACGCCTCATCCGAACGGCAAGACGTATGCGGGCGGTCCCCAGATGGTCGAGATCAGCCGCGACGGCAAAAGGGTGTACTGGACCAACTCCCTCTACTCGACGTGGGACAACCAGTTCTATCCCGAGGGAATGCCGGGCGCTGAGGTCATGGCCAATGCAGGTACAAGCGGTGGCCTCGAGCTGTCCAAGGACTATTGGGTAGATTTCCCCGACGGATACCGTGCGCATCAAATCCGGCTCGACGGCGGCGACTGCTCGACCGATTCGTTCTGCTATCCCTCGGCCTAGATTTGAGCGGAGCCAATTGGACTCTTCCCGGACTCTGGCTGGCTGTTGTCGCGAGCGGTTTCTATCACGGGGTCAACCCGGGGATGGGGTGGCCGCTCGCTGTTTCGGCCGGACTGATGGAAAAGAGCTCGCGCGCTCTCTTTATGGCGCTCTGGCCGCTATGGGCAGGCCACCTGCTGGCCATGCTTTTAGTAATTCTTCCCTTCGCGCTGCTCCTCACCTTGGTCGAATGGCAGCGTCAGATCCAGTTCGGCGCCAGCCTTCTGGTCATCGGATTCGGTGTCTTCCGGCTCCTCAATCGACGCCATCCACGCGCGCTCGCCCGAATACGGCCGACGCAATTAGGGCTTTGGTCCTTCGCGGTAGCGATCGCTCACGGCGCTGGATTGATGCTCGTGCCGATCTATCTCGGGCTGTGCCAGGCTCCTGACTTCGACACAGGCCACGAGGCAGCAGCCAGGCTCATCAATGCCAATCTCGGCATGGCCGTGTTGGTGTCCGTTGCGCACTCCGCCGCGATGATCGCGGCCGGCGGATGCGCGGCGTGGCTGGTTTACCGCCATCTCGGTCTCAAATTCGTGGCGCGAAGCTGGTTCAATCTGGACGCAGCCTGGGCCGTCAGCCTCATTCTGGTAGGGGCTATTGCCCTAGTGATCAGCCTCACGGACGGAAGCCACACATAGCTGCAGCATAACGGCGATCAAGCTCAATGAGCCGCCTTCGCTTCTGGTCACGACCACGACGTGTCGAATGAGAGCAGCGATGTCCGGTAATAGCAGGATAGTGTTGCAAAACTCCGGTTGAGACGACTCGCGAACCGTGATTCCGTCAGGTTGAGGCGGCATTTGCGGGAGCGGCGGATGTTAGGGCGGCAAGAAAGCGGTCAGGGCCAATTCTTTTACTCC
>JAQGKC010000189.1 GCA_028290305.1 Bradyrhizobium sp. | reverse complement strand
GGCGGACGTTTCTCAGCAATCACGTCGACGGCATCGCGGCGATCGACCTCTTTGTCCTGCCGACGATCGCATTCCAAATTCTGT
Organism: Bradyrhizobium sp.; assembly: GCA_028290305.1. The sequence continues at coordinate 78,879 of JAQGKC010000189.1, read as the reverse complement.
ATTGTCTTGTCATTGTACGCCACGGACGACGACTTTGGGTATCGTTTGGCGTGACGGCAAACTCAACCGCGGAGTGGATCTCGCGCCAAGTCACCGAGGCCCCTCTCCATCGCGCGATTGAGCGTCTCGGCGCCGTCGTCTCACGACCTGTCCTTGGCGACCTTCACCATCAATATTGCAGAATCTAATTTTCGGCACACTCAGGCATTTCGTCGATCGAAGGCGATGAAATATCGACGCCGCCAAAGTTTCGTCCTTCTGCAAGATTTCTCGCCCTGATACGATTGCGCGTGTGGTTGTGGGGTGATTTGAACCTGCAAACTAAGTTGTTGATTTTGTTGCGGTGGCAGACGGCCGAGCAGCTCGGCCTTGATGGAATCGAGCGGATTCGTCCGCTGCAGGCGCACGACCTTGCCGACCCGTTTCGCGCCGACCAACTGCGCGATGTAGTCATGAGCCGCTTCGAACGCCATCTTGCGGATGATCCACTGTTCGTCGTTATTGTAGACCTGATCGATTCCGCGCGGCTTTTGCCCGACACACAGCCGCTGGATTTCGTTGTCGTAGCCGCAGCGTGACATGACGGTGCGCAAGCTGCGCCTTAAGTCATGCATGGTGAACTTTTCTACACCCGCTTCCTTGACCAAACGGTTGACCATCTTGGTGAAGCCGGACATCTGGCCGCCGGTCTTTGGTGACGGGAAGACATAGTCGGACGTCACGCGCTGGAAATGTTTCGCAGCCGCGAGCACCTCGTCAACGAGGTGGGTGCGCGGCACGTCGTGGTGCAGGCCCATCTTGGTCCATGCCGCATCAAAGGTGATGCGGTCATCCATGATGTGCTTTCGCCACTCGATCATGGTTGGCTCGCTGCGGCGCGGGCCACCGAGCAGGCAAATGCGTGTCAGGAGCCCAAAAGCCCCGAGCTTGCCGGATGCATGCCAGACCTTGATGATCTCCTCATCGGTCAGCGCGCGGCCCTTCGTTCTGCGCCCGACCCTCTGCGCGCGGGTTTCCTTGGGCGCGCGATTGCCGGCGAGCACGTTGTGCTCGACGTAACCTTCGCCGACGCACTATTCGAGCAAGGTGTGCGCGTGCTTGCGCAAGTCCTTGGCCGCACCGCGCTTGCCGGTCTTGGCGATCTTGTCCACCGCAGCCATGACCTGTCGTCGGGTCAGCTCGGCGATGGCGAGATCGAAGTGATCCTTGAGACCACGTCGCAACGCCGACATTGCCGGCTTCCAGTTGACGACCTGGCGTCCGGTCAGGGACGTTTCGTAGGGGCCATCTTCAATGATCAGGGTCGCCAGCGTGGTGCACTGCTTCTCGGCCAACTGTTGCCGCTTAGCCTCGCGCTTGGCGTCGTTCGGATCGACCCCCTTGACCACCTCGCCAGCGGCGATGGTCGCGGCCTTGCGTGCGGCCTTCTCGTTGAACTTGGGCCATGCGCCCAGCGTCTTGCGTTGGGTGCCCCTCATCCCAGGCTTGGTGAACAGCTAGACCCAGGTTCGGCCGCCGGTTGCGCGCATCCTGATCGCAAGCCCTGGCTGCTCAGTGTCGTGCAGATAGTGCTGCGACTTGCCCGGCGGCAGCGTGGCCGCACGGATCGCCGCGTCAGTGAGCCTCAGGTAGCTCGTCGTGACTTCGGCTCTGAGACCTTTCTCGCTCGCTTCCATCGTCCCTGCCCTTTCTCCTTGTGCCCTGGGACAGGTCGAGGGAAGACCCAAGAAACGGTCACAACCCTTCTCCACGTCCCCGGCTCTGTTGTGCCCTCAGGGAAAATTCACGGAGGGCACAGCAGGGGCATACAAAATACGGTAAGGCCAGCTATGGCCGCATATGGCGTAAAATCCCTGCAACGCAGGCACTTCTGGAAGTTTACTATGGCTTGATTTGGTTGACTATGGTCTACAGATTGTGGTTCACACGGGAGAGGTCCAAGGTTCGATCCCTTGTGCGCCCACCACTACGCCGGATCGTTCCAGCTTAGATCCCGAGAAGCCAAACCGTGACGATGGTGCCGAGCACGGCCAGGCCGGAAATCGTCCAGCCCGTCATGTAAGCCCTGTCATCTGTTTCCGGCCTGTCCACCATGGTATCGCGCCATTGAGACATGATCGCCTCCTGAATAGCCGGAAAGATAATCGCGGCGCTGGCTCGCGGTTCCATTCGCCGCGAAACGATTAACTAATTAGCAGGTGCTGGCGTGCCTGCGGTGCGCACCAGCCTGTCCGCCTTCTGCAATACGTAGGTGTTCTCAGGCTGCTCTCTTGCAAAAAAGCTCACTGCCACGAAAAGCGCGCAGAACACCAAGCCCACCAGCATGACTCTCCGGTGGGTTTGTTTGTCGGCGTTATGAAATGACGAGGACATGCATAAGCCATACAACTTGCGGCTTAGAGTGCAATCTGACTCGACTTTTAACCTAACTTTTGAAGGTTATTCGCTGGCGCTAATTTGAACAAAACTGAATCTATTTGCCCCACCCGACCGCGCGTGCGCCGAGGATTAGCCAACGGCCCTGATCGGCCTTGTCAACAGCAATCGCGCGAAACCCGCAAACGGCAGCAAGCACAATTCGCGCAGAACCCCCATGTTGGCGTGGCGATTGCGATCAAGTCCAAACCATACGATTTTCGCTTCCCAAGAAAACAAGATCGGTGGGAGGGAACGCCATGAGAGCGATGCATCTGGTGGCTGCAATGGCGGCTGCTTTTCTGTCGGTGGTGCCGGGAACGCAGACGCGCGCGGATCCCATTCCCCTAGGTGCGGTCGGCCAGAACATCGAAGCCGTGGGTTACAGCAATCTGAACGACAAGCCAGGCTTCAAGATGTCGATCCAGAAGGTCGGCGATCGCTGGTATCTCTACCTCGGCATGTTGTGGAACGAGGGATGGCAGATCGTCGATGTCACCGATCCCGCCGATCCAAAAGTGGTCAAGGAAATCCAGGGGCCGGACAACACCGCGACCGACCAGATGGAAATCGCCGACGGCAAGATGATCACGGCGCTCGCCAAGATCTCACCGGGATGGGGTGGCGATCCCTCAAAACCGTTCGACGAAGGCGTTCTGATCTGGGATCTCAAGGACCCGCTCAATCCGCAAAAACTCGGCCAGTACAAGACCGGCTCGCTCGGCACCCATCGCAACGGCTATCAGGGCGGCAAGTACATGCATCTCTCGGCGATCATGCCGGGATACAAAGGCAATATTTACGTCATCGTCGATATCAGCGACCCCGCACATCCGGTTGAGGCCGGCCGCTGGTGGGTGCCCGGCCAGAAAGACGGCGAACAGCCTGCCGCACCCCCCGGCACCATGCTCCACGGCCCCGCGTTCATCGTCGGCAACACGGCTTATTTGCCCTATGGCGGCGCCGGCATGATCATTCTCGACATCTCCGACGTGGCCCATCCGAAAAAGATCGGACAGCTCTCGATGTCGCCGCCGTTCGCGTCCAGCATCGGCGTGCACACCGTCATTCCGGTGCCGGAGAGAGGTCTCGCCTTTATCAACTCCGAGGCCATCCAGGAGGATTGCAAGGAGCCGCTGCAGCAGGCGTCGATCGTCGATATCGCCGATCCCGCCAAGCCGCGGCTGATGGCGCTGCTTCCCCTGCCGCTGCCGCCGGCGGACTGGCCGATCAAAAGCTTCTGCGAACGCGGCGGCCGGTTTGGTCCGCACAACCAGAACACGCTGCTGCACAATCCGTTCGTGCAGCCGCAGGGTAATCTGGTCTATCTCACCTATTTCAACGCGGGCTTGCGGATTTACGACGTGAGTTCACCCGCCGCGCCGCGCGAAGTCGGATATTTCTTGCCGCCCGACCCGACACATCGCTACGGCACCTTTCCCAAGGGCAAGCTCGTTGCGCAGACCGAGGATGTATTGGTCGATACGCGGGGCTTTATCTACATCACCCACAAAAATCAGGGGCTCTGGATTTTGAAATATACGGGGAATAACCCGTAGGGCAAATTAGCCAACGGTCGCGCGAATGCGCGCCCGTTGATAGGCTCCGCCTCACCCGCCACTGCACCCATCGCGACGCTCATTGGCGTCCATGAAACCCGGCAATATTTTCCACAGCGCAATACGCTTCGCTATGGCGCCCTATGGCCTTGCGGTCTTTGGTAAAAAAGAGAAATGAATAGTGTGCATGTTTCGAGCTTTTTGCGGATTCGCTCTGCTGTCATTCAGTTTCGGGTTAGCTCACGCCGAGTGCGTTCACGCCAAGACGGCGTGGCAGTTCGGGAGTTCGTTCACCGGAACCTGGCAGACCGACGGAGCTGTGTGTACTTCAACAAGCAACCACCCGGACAACATCGCGGCCATCAGGATTATACAACGGCCGAAGCACGGCATCGCAGGAAAGAACGGTCCTTACGGAATCGCCTACAGGACGAACCCGGGTTTCAAGGGAGCCGATTCGTTCGTCTACACGGTCACATCCAACGCGAACTACAGGGGCGGGGCTGGCCAAATCGCCACGGTAACGATCAATGTCATTGTCGAATAAATGACCTGCCGGCGGGTTTCCTCTGCCGTCGCGGGGTTTCAGGGAAATGATTCTACGACGAAGAACTGGTTTGAGATCATCATCCCGCGCCACCGAAACCCACTCGATCTTCTTACACCCCCAACCCCGCATCCTCCAGCCGCCCGGCCAGCCAGTCGGATAAAGGCTGGTCGATCAAGCCGCCGAAATAAACATCGGATACGACGCTCTTCCTTCCCAGCACAAGATAGACCCCGATCCGGTAGGCGAACCACAGATGCGGATCGGTCAGCGCGCGTAGCTTGTGCTGGTCATGTTCCGGCGGTTGGTGGTTCGTTGACTTCCGGACTTCGACCGCGAGCAGGTTTTCCGGAACGGTTCGGCGGTGCACGACAATGTCAGGGTAAATCGATTTTCCGATATGATCGTCGGTAGAGACAGTCGACCCCTTCGGCATCCGCAGCGTTCGCTCCCCGAGCCTGTCGTAATCGCAGTCGACGTCCCAGCCTTCGAACTGCTTTTCGAGATGCACGGCCAGGCGATGAGTGAGCGCGCGCTCGCCAAGATCCTTTTCGAACAGATAGGTCTCGCGCGCATAGAATTCACCAAGCGCGCTGACGACCTTGCCCAACTCGGACTGCATCTCGGACTGCATGCTGCCTCCGTCGACGCATTCTAAAGCGTTTTCCAGCGAAGTGGATACCGGTTCGCGTGAAGAAAACGCGTCAAAATGAAAACTGGAGCCTGAACGCAAATGCATCGAGCTTTTTTCAGGCTCTCTCAAACATCGTCATGGCCGGGCTTGCCTCGGCTATCCACGTCTTCGCCAGCTCCAAAGACGTGAATGCCCGGCACAAGGCCGGGCACGACGAAATTTCGTGGGCTTCATTTTCGGCTGAACTTTCGAGCTTTTGCACGCTCACGCAGCCGCGACGGTCGCCTTTACATCTGCACTTCGATCAGCCGCGGTCCGTTCTCGGGGATCGCTTCCGCCAGCGCCTTGACGAAATCGTCAACATTGCTGACCGAGCGGGCCGAAACACCCATGCCCTTGGCAAGCGCAACCCAGTCGAGCGCCGGTCGATCGATTTTCAGCATGTCCATCGCGCGCTGCCCCGGCTCACCGGCGCCAACGCCGTCGAACTCGCCGCGCAGGATCTGATAGATGCGGTTGGCGAACACGATGGTCGTGACGTTGAGGCCCTCGCGGGCCTGGGTCCAAAGCGATTGCAGCGTGTACATCGCGCTGCCGTCGCCGACCATGCAGATCACCTTGCGGTCTGGACACGCCACCGCGGCCCCGGTCGCGACCGGCGTCGAAAATCCAATCGAACCGCCCATGTTCTGCAGCCAGTCATGCGGCGCGGCAGCCGCCGTCGGCGGAAAGAAGCCGCGCCCTGTGGTGATGGATTCATCGACCACAATGGCGTTTTCCGGGATCGCCATCGCAATCGCCTGCGCGATCGAGGCGTGGGTCAGCGCACCGGTCGGTTTTGTCAATTCGACCATTTTTTGCGGTTTGGCATCTGCCGGCTTGGCGCCGAGCGCGTTCGCCAGCGCATCCAGCGCCGCGACCGAATTTTCTCCCCATGACGTCATGCGGTGAACTTCGCAGCCCTCGGGCTTCAGCTGGCTCGGTTTGTTCGGGTAGGCGAAAAACGCCACGGGATCATTGGCGTCGACCAGAACGATGTGCTTGAAATCTTTCAGGATCGGCAGCGCCTGCTCGATCACGTAGGGAATCCGGTCGATCGAGAACCGCCCTCGCCCGCGCGCCATGCGCGGATTGTAGGTCTGGCCCATCACCTTGCAGCCGGTCTTGCCGGCGATTTGCGCCGCCAGCGCCAGTCCCTGCTCGGTCAAGGCGTTGCCGCTGAGCAGCAGCAGCGTCTGGGCGCCGCCGCGCAGCACCTTGGCGGCGTTGTCCACGGCCTGCGAGGAATAACTGATGCGCTGGGATTCAGCCGGCACCTGGGCAATGCCGTCGGCCTCGTTCCAGGCGGTGTCGGCGGGCAGGATCAGGGTGGCGATCTGCGGCGGGCTGCTTTTGGCCGCGGCGATCGCGGCAGCGCCATCGGCGGCGACGGATTTCGCGTCCGGCGAGGTCCGCACCCAGGCCGACATCGGCCGCGCCAGGCCCTCGATGTCGGAGGTCAGTGGCGCGTTGAAACCGATGTGATAGACCGCATGCTGGCCGACAATGTTGACGATGCCGGAATGGGCCTTCTTGGCGTTGTGCAGGTTGGCGAGGCCGTTGGCGAGGCCGGGCCCGAGATGCAGCAGCGTCGAGGCCGGCGTGCCCTTCATGCGGAAATAGCCGTCCGCCGCCCCGGTCACCACGCCCTCGAACAGGCCGAGCACGCAGCGCATGCCCTCGACCCGATCCAGCGCGGCGACAAAATGCATCTCCGAGGTGCCAGGATTGGCAAAGCAGACATCAACGCCGCCCGCCACCAAGGTCCGCACCAGACTTTCCGCACCGTTCATCATTCCACTCCCGTTCGCGACGTTTCTCGAAACTGATTGAAGATCAATCATTCCTAGCGCATTTCGTCAAAGGGGTCGCAAGGCATTGCTGCCATCGCCGCGCAAAGCGATGCTTTTTTAACCGCAGTGTTTAAAAATCACTGCCCTCACGGGCTCGTTGCTTGCGAAATGGCGCCAATTATGGCCTCTCTCGCAACGAAATCGATGTTTCGCGAGGAAGAACATGACCCGGGTTTTTGCTCTGCTGTTTGCGGCGGTGACCTTGCTGGCCAGCGCCGGCCAGGGGCAGGCCCAGGGCGTCGATATGCGGGATATCATGGGAGGCGGTCCCAATTTCAGGATCGGCGGCTCAAGCCCGATTCCGCGCACGACCGTGAATTTTGAGAGCAATTACGCACCCGGCACCATCATAGTGAATACCGCCGAGCGGCGGCTTTATTTCGTGCTGCCCAATGGCCAGGCGCTTCGCTACGGCATCGGTGTCGGCCGTGACGGTTTCCGCTGGGGCGGCGTTCATCGCATCTCCGCCAAGAAGGAATGGCCGAGCTGGACACCGCCCTCGCAGATGCTGGCGCGGCGCCCCGATCTGCCGCGCCGCATGTCCGGCGGCATCGACAACCCGCTCGGCGCCCGCGCCATGTATCTGGGCTCGACGCTGTACCGCATCCACGGCTCGAACGAGCCGGAGACGATCGGCCAGGCCGTGTCCTCCGGCTGCTTCCGCATGACCAACGAGGACGTGACCGATCTTTATGATCGCGTTTCCGTCGGCGCCACCGTCGTCGTGAAAAACTAGCCACACCCCAAGTTAAGGGAACTTGCGCCGGCCACCCGGCAGGTGTGATTGATCACGCCTTGCGCGCGCCCGCCGATTGCGGCAGCGTCGGCATGATGAGTTCTCCTGACCGACCTTCGCAAATCCTTGGGATACTCGCGGTCGCTTTGACCGGCATCGCGTTCGACAGCATCGTCTGGGGGCCGGCAGCGGCGGCCGAAATTCCCGCGATCGCATCGCGCCAGCGCGCGGAAAAAACGACCTTCACTGACAGCGAAATAACGGAAGGGTTTTTCAAGACCGCGTTCGGCGCTGAATATCATCTGGCCGGCCGGGTCGACCGCATCCGAAAATACGACATGCCGGTGCGCGTCTTCGCCGACGGCGCAGGCCGTCCGGATCGGAAAGCACAACTCGCCAAAGTCGTTACCGACATCGCGCAGCGGGTTCAGCATCTCGACATCGCCATGGCGGACTCAAGCGACGGCGCCAACGTTGTCGTCAATCTGGTGCGCGACCGCGATCTGTCGCGCACCATCACGAATTTTTACGGCAGCGAACGGGCCCGCGAGATTCGCTCTTCGCTGGATCCGCAATGCCTGTCCGGCTTCCGCAAGAACGAAAAGTTCGAAATCGAACATTCCGACGTGATCCTCACGGTCGACAGCGGCGATTTCGTCTTCCTTGACTGCGCCTATGAGGAATTGCTGCAGTCGCTGGGGCCGATCAACGATACTTCTTCGGTGCCCTGGACCATGTTCAACGACAATGTGTCGATGGGGTTCTTCGACGTCTATGACCAGTACATCCTCAATATCCTGTACGACCCCCGCATCAGGGCCGGCATGACCGTCGCAGAGGTCAGGGAGGTGCTGCCCGACGTGCTGGCCGACGTGCGGGTTTGGGTGAAGAAGGTCAATAATCTGGCGGAGTAGAGAGACACACTCTCGGCGGTCGTCCCTGCGAACGCAGGGACCCATAACCCCTGGCCTCGATGTTGAAAAAGGCCTCTGCTCCGTGCTGAAACGCGGCTCCGCGCCGTATGGGTCCCGGCGTGCGCCGGGACGACAAGCGGGGCGGAGTCTTAATATCAAGCCGATTTCTCGAACAGCTCCCGGCCGATCAGCATGCGGCGGATTTCGCCGGTGCCGGCGCCGATCTCGTAAAGCTTGGCGTCGCGCAGCAGCCGGCCGGTCGGATAGTCGTTGATATAGCCGTTGCCGCCGAGCAACTGGATCGCATCGAGCGCGCATTGCGTCGCTTTCTCGGAGGCATAGAGGATGGCGCCGGCCGCATCCTCACGGGTGGTCTCGCCGCGGTCGCAGGCTTTCGCCACCGCGTAGACGTAGGCGCGGGAGGCGTTCATGGTCGTGTACATGTCGGCGATCTTGCCCTGCACCAATTGGAAGCTGCCGATCGGCTGACCGAATTGCTTGCGCTCGTGCACATAGGGCATGACCACATCGAGGCAGGCCTGCATGATCCCGAGCGGCCCCGCGGCCAGAACCGAGCGCTCGTAATCGAGACCCGACATCAGCACGTTGACGCCGCGGCCGACCTCGCCGAGCACGTTTTCTTCCGGCACTTCGCAATTCTCGAAGACCAGCTCAGCGGTGTCGGAACCGCGCATGCCGAGCTTGTCGAGCTTTTGCGCGGTCGAAAATCCCTTCATGCCTTTTTCGATGATGAAGGCGGTGATGCCACGCGGGCCGGCGGCCGGATCGGTTTTGGCATACACCACCAGCGTTTCCGCGACGGGCCCGTTGGTGATCCACATTTTGCTGCCGTTGATGACGTAGCGGTCGCCCTTCTTCTCGGCGCGGGTCGACATCGACACCACGTCGGAACCGGCGCCGGGCTCGGACATCGCCAGCGCGCCGACATGCTCTCCGGAAATCAGCTTCGGCAGGTATTTGCGCTTCTGTGTTTCGTTGCCATTACGGCGCAGCTGATTGACGCAAAGATTGGAGTGCGCGCCATAGGACAGCCCCACTGCCGCCGACGCGCGCGAAATTTCCTCCATTGCGATGCAGTGCTCGAGATAGCCCAGACCCGATCCGCCATATTCCTCCTCGACGGTAATCCCGTGCAGGCCGAGCGCGCCGAGTTTCGGCCACAAGTCGCGCGGGAATTGATTGCTCTTGTCGATCTCGGCCGCGCGGGGTGCGATCTCGTGCGCCGAGAAATCATGCACGGTTTCGCGAATCGCGTCCGCGGTTTCACCGAGATCGAAGTTGAACATCCGATGCGCGTTGGGAATCATGGTCGGCGGCCCTCCGGGCAAATCGTGCGGCGTCTCTCGCGCACAGCCTTATGCTTTGCAAATAAGCTTGTCACGGGCCGGAAGGCCTGAGAAGGGGGCTTTCGTCGGATTGGCGCTTTCGCGCCGCGGAATGCGTCAAACTCTCCCTTGCTCTGGCGCGCGCAACGGGATGTAATTCGCTCAAACCACCGCCACCAGAGCGGAACAGTCAGGGAGCCGACCCATGCACGGGACCATCGAACTCGCCCAAAACATCAATCAAAAGGCAGCGCAGGAGCGCGCCTGTTCGACACCGCTCGAGCAATTCAACCCGGGCGATCCCGAACTGTTTCGCTCGGACACCCACTGGCCCTATTTCGAGCGGCTGCGGAAGGAAGAGCCGGTCCACTACTGCAGGGATAGCGTGTTCGGCCCGTACTGGTCGGTCACCAAATACAACGACATCATGGAGATCGAGACCAATCATTCGGTTTTCTCGTCGGCGGCATCGCTCGGCGGGATAACTATCCGCGACGTCCCACCCGACCTGCGCCGCGAAAGCTTCATCGCGATGGATCAGCCGCGCCACAGCGCGCAGCGCAAAACCGTCGCGCCGATGTTCACGCCGACCCATCTCGACCAGCTCGCCATCAACATCCGCAAGCGGTCGGCCGAGTGCCTTGACAATCTGCCTGTCAACGATGTGTTCGACTGGGTCGATCAGGTCTCGATCGAACTGACCACGCAGATGCTCGCCGTGCTGTTCGACTTCCCCTGGGAGGACCGCCGCAAACTGACGCGCTGGTCCGATATCGCAACAACACTCCCCGGACCGGACGGCCTCGTCGCGACGGAAGAACAGCGACAGGCCGAGCTCATGGAATGCGCGATGTATTTCGGAAAGCTCTGGAAGGAGCGCATCAATCAACCGCCGAAGAGCGACCTGCTGTCCATGATGGCGCACAGCGAAGCCACCCGCGACATGGATCCGAAAAATTTCCTCGGTAATCTGGTCTTGTTGATCGTCGGTGGCAACGATACCACCCGCAACACATTGTCGGGCAGCGTCTACGCGCTGAACAAAAATCCGGATCAGTACAACAAGCTCCGTGAAAATCCTGCCTTGATCGATAGTTTCGTGCCGGAGGTGATCCGCTGGCAAACGCCGTTAGCGCATATGCGCCGGACCGCGCTCGAGGACATCGAGTTCCGCGGAAAGACGTTCAAAAAAGGTGACAAGGTCGTGATGTGGTACGTCTCGGGTAACCGCGACGAAGACGTGATCGATCATCCCTACGAATTCATCCTTGACCGGGCCCGTCCTCGCACCCACCTTTCCTTCGGCTTCGGTATCCATCGTTGCGTCGGGATCAGGCTCGCGGAGCTGCAACTCAAGATCATCTGGGAAGAAATCATGAAGCGGTTCGACAATATCGAGGTGGTCGGCGAGCCCAAGCGGGTGTATTCGAGCTTCGTCAAGGGCTATGAGACCTTACCGGTGCGCATCGCCGGGTAAACGCGTATTCCGCCAAAGCACGCCCTCGGACGTGATCGGAGGGTGGATACCGGTTTTGCGAATAGAACACGCGTCATGGTTATGGACGCCCCGGCGACAAACCCTTTGGGATCGATCGACGATGAATATCCAGACAACAATCAGAGCCGACAGGAACAAGCTTCAGCTCGCAGCCCGCGAGGAGGCTTATTCCACGCCTCTGAAGGATTTTCATCCCGGCGCGCCACGGCTGTTCCAGAACGATACGCTGTGGCCCTGGTTCGAACGGCTGCGCAAGGAAGAGCCGGTACATTATTGCACCAACTCGCCGATCGAACCCTATTGGTCGGTTACCCGATACAACGACATCATGCATGTCGACACCAATCACGGCCTGTTTTCCTCGGATGTCAGCCTCGGCGGCATTTCGATCCGCGACGTGCCGCCGGGCTATGACTGGCCGAGTTTCATCGCGATGGACCAGCCGCGGCACTCTGCCCAGCGCAAGACCGTCTCTCCAATGTTCACGCCGGCGCATCTGGACGAGCTCGCCGCTCTGATCCGCGAACGCGCAGGCCGGGTGCTCGACGCGCTGCCGCGCAACGAGACCTTCGATTTTGTCGACCGGGTCTCGATCGAACTGACCACGCAGATGCTGGCGACGCTGTTCGACTTTCCCTGGGAAGAGCGCCGCAAGCTGACGCGCTGGTCCGACGTCTCGACCGCGCTGCCCAAAAGCATGATCGTGGAATCGGCCGAACAGCGCCGGGCCGAGATGGACGAATGCGCGGCCTATTTCACCAGGCTGTGGAACGAACGCGTCAATACTGAACCGAGAAACGACCTGATCTCGATGATGGCGCACAGCGACGCGACGCGGCACATGGATCCTGACAATCTGATGGGCAACATCATTCTGCTGATCGTCGGCGGCAATGATACCACCCGCAACACCATGAGCGGATCGGTGCTCGCGCTGAACGAAAATCCCGAGCAGTATCAGAAGCTGCGCGACAATCCGGCGCTGATCGATTCCATGGTGCCGGAAGTCATTCGTTGGCAAACCCCACTGGCGCATATGCGGCGCACCGCGCTCACGGATACGGAACTCGGCGGCAAGACCATTCGCAAGGGCGACCGGGTCGTGATGTGGTACGTCTCGGGCAATCGCGACGAAGAAGCCGTCGAGAATCCCAACGACTTCATCATCGACCGTGCCCGGCCCCGCACCCATCTGTCGTTCGGCTTCGGCATCCACCGCTGCGTCGGCATGCGGCTCGCCGAACTGCAACTGAAGATCGTGTGGCAGGAAATGCTGAAGCGGTTTGACAATATCGAGGTGGTCGGCGAACCGAAGCGGGTGTATTCGAGCTTCGTGAAAGGCTACGAGTCCTTGCCGGTGCGCATACCGGCCTGAGCAGACCCGCACCGTAAATATCGAGCTTGACCCTCTGGGTCCTCCGAAGTCATGACAGCGTGGTCCTCCCCGCGCTCTATGCCTCGTATCATTCCGCCCTCCCGAAACCCATCGGGAGTCTCCACACCGGATTTTCAGGGACGTCATCCGTCGCGCGCTCCTATACAATCGCGGCATGACAGCTTGAACCAGATAGGAAGGGAGGGTCGGCTTTTTTTGTTTTAAGGCTTGGATGTGGGCACGCGTTGAGTCGTGAACCAAAACCGAGGCCGCAATGGACCAAGTTGCTATCAAGGATGATGCCAAGGCGGCCCAAAGCTGGCCGTTCCTGATCCACAAGACGCTGAAAGGGTTCGGCGTATCGCAGATTTCCTATGTCCCCGATGCCGGTCACTCCCGGCTCATCGAGCTTTCACATGGCGATGACGCCATCCAGACGACCGTCCTGACAACAGAAGAGGAAGGGGTCGCGCTGAGCGCCGGCGCCTGGCTCGGAGGAGACCGCGCTGTACTCTTGATGCAATCGAGCGGCGTCGGCAACTGCGTGAATATGTTGTCGCTGGTCGCAAGCTGTCGCATTCCGTTCCTCACGCTTGTCACGATGCGCGGCGAATGGGCCGAGTTCAACCCGTGGCAAATCCCGATGGGGAAAGCGACGCCGCAAGCTCTCGAAATCATGGGCGTCACCGTGCTCAGGCTCGACCGGCCTGAAGAGGCGGAAGAGGTTGTGTCGGCGGCCTGCTCGCTTGCATTCGAGAGCGACCAGCAAGTCGCGATTCTCATTTCGCAACGCATGCTCGGTCGCAAGAAATGGACGGAGACCCAGTGATGACGCAGAATTTCACACTCGGCCGTCGCGAGGCGGTCAAGGCTCTACTCGCTGATCGCGGTGATCTACTGGTCGTCACCGGCCTGGGATCGTCGTCTTACGACGTTTTCGATGCCGGCGAGCACCTCGGAAATTTCTATTTGTGGGGCGCGATGGGCGGCGCCGCGATGGTTGGGCTCGGCCTCGCGCTTGCCCAGCCGAAGCGGCCGGTCGCCGTCGTCACCGGCGATGGCGAGCAGCTCATGGGTATCGGCAGCCTGCTGACCATTGCCGCGAAGAAGCCAGGCAACCTCACGATCGTTGTTCTCGACAACGGGCATTTCGGCGAGACGGGGATGCAGGTCAGCCATTCCGGCCTGGGGGCGCAGCTTGACGTGATTGCCACCGGAGCAGGCCTGCGCTCGGTTACCGAGATAACCGACATGAAGGGCATCACGGACTTTCGGCGCAAGCTGCAAGACATCGACAACGGGCCGCGGCTTGCGAGAATCCGTATCGCCACGGGCCATCTCGAACGCGCATTGCCACCTCGCGATGGCGTATTTCTGAAAAACCGGTTTCGGGAAAACCTCGGTCTTCCCGTTACATAACTCGGCGCTCTCAAGTGAGATTGATATCCCACAGGCCTTCTGCACGGCAGGCGCCGACTTCGTCGCGGAGCAGATCGGTGACGAGCGTGATAGCCGTCGAGCCGGGATGGTCGATAGGGGAAGCAATGGTGAGTTCGCGGAACGGCGCCGGATTGGAAATCGCAGCAGTTTCCAGCCGACCATCCGCAACTTCATTGCGCAGTGATGACGGCGGCAACAACGCGTATCCCAGCCCTTCCTCCACGAGGCTGGTCAGAACCCGAAAGGAATCGGCTTCCACCTGGACATCGAGCTTCAATTTATTTTTCGCCGCCGCATGCTCGATCAGCGTCCGGAGCCCATGCGAATGACTGGGCAAAACGAGCTTCTGTCGCAAGAGCCAGCCAATCTCTACCTGCTTCTTCTTTGCCAGTCCGCAGCCGCGGGGCCCCACGGCAACGATCTCGTCACGGCCGAGACTCTGAACGGTCAGGTGCAAATCCACCGATGGCCCGTAGATAACCGCAAGGTCCATCTGCCCGCGGTGCAGCCATTCGATAAGATGTCCGCTGTAGCTTTCCACGATGCACAGCGATATGCCGGGGTAGCTTTCAACGGTGCGTCGCGCGAGCCGCGCGGAAACCACACAGCTCACCGTGGGAACGAGCCCCAGCACCACCCTTCCGGACGGCGGTCCTCCCGAGGATTGGATATCGTCGCGAATCTGATCGATTTGTCTGACGATACCCGCCGTCCTCGCCAGAAGAAGGCGACCAGCCTCGGTCAGTACCATGCCGCGGCCATTCCGGGTAAAGAGTACGGCTCGCAGTTCATGCTCGAGAAGCTTGATCTGACGACTGAGCGCGGGCTGCGCTACCCGCAATGTGTCGGAGGCTTTGCTAAGGCTCCCGAGTTCCGCAACGCAACTGAACGTCCTCAGCTGACGGAAATCCATGCTTGCCAATCTTGGAATGCAGGCTAATACGCTATACCAATTGAGCATAGGGACTTCGCGGTGATTTCACAACTGCAAGCACGTCAACAATCAACGCAACGCCACCGCCGGTAATTCCGATGACCACACAAGAACAGCAAGACGAACATGCCGACATCCGCGACGCCGTCGCCAAGCTTTGCGCGCAGTTCCCCGGCGAATATTGGCGCAAGCTCGATCGTGAGATGGCGTACCCCAAAGCCTTCGTCGATGCGCTCACGGAGGCCGGATATCTTTCGGTCTTGATCCCCGAAGAATATGGCGGCGCCGGGTTGAAATTATCCGCAGCCGCCGCGATCCTCGAGGAGATCCAGCGCGCCGGATGCAATGGTGGCGGCTGCCATGCCCAGATGTATACGATGGGCACGCTGCTCCGCCACGGCAGCGAGGAGCAAAAGGCAAAATGGCTGCCGAAAATCGCCAGCGGCGAGTTGCGGCTGCAGGCATTCGGTGTCACCGAGCCGACCAGCGGCACCGACACCTCGTCGCTTAAAACTTTTGCGAAGCGCGAAGGCAACGACAGTTACATCGTCAACGGCCAGAAGATCTGGACCAGCCGCGCCGAATACTCCGACCTGATGATCCTTTTGGCGCGCACCACGCCGAAGGAGCAATCCAAAAAGCGCACCGACGGCCTGTCGGTGTTCATCGTCGATATGCGGGAAGCCAAGAACAACGGGCTCTCGATCAGCCCGATCCGCACCATGATGAACCATTCGACCACGGAAGTGTTCTTCACGGATATGCGAGTGCCGGCGGAAAACCTGATCGGCGAGGAAGGCAACGGTTTTCGCTACATCCTCTCCGGCATGAATGCCGAGCGTATTTTGATCGCGGCGGAATGCGTCGGCGACGCCAAATGGTTCATCGCCAAGGCGTCCGCCTACGCCAAGGAGCGTGCGGTGTTCGGCCGTCCGATCGGCCAAAATCAAGGCATCCAGTTTCCGATCGCCAAGGCCTACGCCTCGATGCGCGCCGCCGAACTGATGGTGAAGGAAGCCACCCGCAAATACGAGGCCGGCGTCGATTGCGGCGCCGAAGCCAATATGGCCAAGATGCTGGCGGCTGATGCCTCCTGGGAAGCCGCCAATGCCTGCGTGCAGACCCATGGCGGTTTCGGCTTCGCAGAAGAATACGATATCGAACGCAAATTCCGCGAGACCCGGCTTTATCAGGTGGCGCCGATCTCGACCAATCTCATTCTGTCATTCCTGGCCGAGCATGTGTTGGGCATGCCCCGCTCCTACTGAGAAGCAAAGATGCTGCCGCTTGAGGGACTAACCGTCATTGCCGTCGAACAGGCGGTCGCCGCGCCGTTCTGCAGTTCCCGGCTGGCCGATGCCGGCGCGCATGTCATCAAGATAGAGCGGCCGGAAGGCGATTTTGCCCGCGGCTATGACGCCGCGGCGAAGGGGCAGAGCAGCTATTTCGTCTGGCTCAACCGCGGCAAGGATTCCGTGGTCATCGACCTCGCCACCAAGGAAGGGCGCGCGAGCCTCGAAGAGCTGATCGGCAACGCCGACGTGCTGATCCAGAACCTCAAGCCGGGGTCGATGGACAAGCTTGGCTTTTCGCTCGAGCGTTTGAAGAAAGATTATCCGGCGCTGATCTGCTGCACCATATCGGGCTATGGCGATGACGGTCCCTACGCGCATCGCAAGGCCTACGATCTGCTGATCCAGGCCGAAAGCGGGCTCGCCTCGATCACCGGCGGTCCGGACGGACCCTCGCGCGTCGGACTGTCGATCGTCGATATCGCCACCGGCGCCACTGCGCATGCCGCCATCCTCGAAGCGCTGATCGCACGCTCGCGCAGCGGCAAGGGCGCGGATATCCGGATTTCGATGTTCGACGTGATGGCCGACTGGCTGACGGTGCCGCTGCTCAATTCCGAGGCCGGCAATCCGCCGCAACGGATGGGCCTCGCGCATCCGTCGATCGCGCCCTACGGCGTGTTTCGCTCCAAGGACGGCAAGGACATTCTGATTTCGATCCAGAGCGAGCGCGAATGGAAGAAATTATGCGCGGATGTTTTAGGTCAGCCCGATTTGCCCAGTGATCCCCGGTTTTCCAACATGGTCGAGCGCGTTCGTAACCGCAAACTCACCGACAAGGCGGTCGGCGATATCTTTGCGACGATGAGCCGTGACGAACTGCTAAAGCGTTTGTCCGACGCCGACATCGCGTTCGCCGAGGTCAACACCATGGCCGATCTCGCCGATCATCCGCATCTGCGCCGCATCGAGGTCGACACGCCCGCAGGACCGGTGACTTATCCCGCGCCCGCAGCCATTGTCGTCGATCAGCCGCGTCATTACGGCGCCGTGCCCGGGATCGGCGAGCACACCTCCGAGACAGCAAAGCATTCCCCCAAGGCAGCGAGCCAGCCATGACAGAAGCCATCGATCTCAGTCATCTCAGGCAATGGATCGGGCGCACCGAGAAAAAAAACGACATCGTCACCGCGCAACTGGTGAAGGGTTTGCGTGCCACGCTGTTCATGGAAATCGGCGCGCCGAAGCCGGGCGATGCGGCGCCGTTCACCACGCATTGGTGCCTGGCGCAGCCGGTCTATCCGATGTCGGAACTGGGACCTGACGGCCACCCGACGCGCGGCGGCTTTCTGCCGCCGGTGCCGCTGCCGCGCCGGATGTGGGCCGGCGGCGAGTTGGAATTCTTCGAGCCGCTGCGGGTCGGCGATGAGATGGCGCGAACCTCGCGCATCTCGGATGTGACAATGAAGAGCGGCAGCACCGGCCTGTTGTGTTTCGTGTCGGTCGAACACCTGATCACGACGCCGCGCGGAACCGCGATCCGCGAGCGCCAGGACATTGTCTATCGGGATATGTCGCCTGGTGCCCAACCATCTGCGCCAGCCAAGCCGGCCGCGCCGCCCCCGTCCGCGCAGCACCGCGAAAGCCATATGGCCGATCCCGTGCTGCTGTTTCGTTATTCGGCGCTGACCTTCAACGGCCACCGCATCCATTACGACCGCGACTACGTCACCAAGGTCGAGGGCTATCCGGGCCTGATCTTCCACGGCCCGATGCAGGCAGCGTTCATCGTGGAATTAGCAGCCAAGTTGCACGGCGGCGCGGCGCCAAATAAATTCAGCTATCGCGGCGTGCAGCCGCTGTTCGAAGGCAGCGAGTTCAGCGTCAATGCCAACAAGACGGATAATGGCATGGAACTGTGGACCGCGAATTCGGCGGGTCAACCGACGATGAAAGGCACTGCGACGTGGTGAGATTGTCGTCATTGCGAGCGAAGCGAAGCAATCCAGTGCCCCAAAGCAAGAGCTGGATTGCTTCGTCGCTGCGCCCCTCGCAATGACGGAGTTTTAGCTACTCCGATTCTCCTGTAAAGGTCACACCGCATTGTCCCGCAGACCTGCAAAAAGCGCCAACGCCTCCGTCAGCGTCAAGGACGCCACGCTCGACCTGTTGCGGGCATTCGGAATCCGCAAAGTGTTCGGCAATCCCGGCTCGACGGAATTGCCGTTCCTGAGCGACTGGCCCAACGATATCGATTACGTGCTGGGCTTGCAGGAAGCCTCCGTGATCGGCATGGCCGACGGTTACGCCCAGGCCACCCGTAACGCCGGTGTTGTCAATCTTCATTCCGCTGCCGGCGTCGGCAACGCGCTCGGCAATATCTACACCGCCTACCGCAACCAAACGCCGCTGGTGATTACCGCGGGCCAGCAGGCCCGCAGCATCATGCCACTGCAGGCTTTTCTTTATGCCGAACGCGCTTCGGAGTTTCCGCGGCCTTACGTCAAGTACAGCGTCGAGCCTGCGCGTGCCGAAGATGTCCCGGCAGCGATCGCGCGCGCTTATTACGTGGCGATGCAGCCGCCCTGCGGACCGACCTTTGTCTCGGTTCCGATCGACGACTGGACCCATCCAACGCAAGCCGTGGAAGCCCGCAACATAAGTCGCGAGCTTGGCCCCGATCCCGACGCGATGAAGGCGCTGGTCGCGGCGCTCTCGGCAAGCAAGCGCCCTGCCCTCGTGGTTGGTCCCGGCGTCGATCGCGCGCAGGCCGTCGATCTGATGGTGCGCGTTGCGGAGAAGGCGAAAGCCGCGGTTTGGGTCAGCCCGTTCTCGCCGCGCGCGAGTTTCCCGGAACGGCATCCGCAATTCGCGGGTTTCCTTCATGCCTCGCCGGCGCAACTCTCGGACGCCCTGCGCGATCATGATCTGGTGGTCGTGATCGGAGCGCCGGTGTTTACGTTTCACGTCGAAGGCCATGCGTCGATCTTCGACGGTGCGACCACCCTCTTCCAGATCACCGACGATCCGACCGCCGCCGCGGTGACGCCGGTCGGGACCAGCATTATCGCGACCATGAAGCCGGCGCTGACCATGCTGATCGAGTTACTGCCCGAGACAAAGCGCACGGTGCCGGCAGGCCGCGTTTTGCCTCCCGCACCACCCGCGGCCGATCCGATTCCCGTTGAATTCCTGTTGCACACGCTCGCAGCGGCCATGCCCGATGACGCCGCGCTGGTGGAGGAAGCCCCGTCGCACCGCCCGGCGATGCAAAAATTCGTGCCAATGCGCGGACAGGACAGTTTTTACACGATGGCCAGTGGCGGACTTGGTTTCGGAATCCCGGCCGCGGTCGGCACAGCGCTTGGCCGCCCCGGCATCCGGACGATTTGCCTGGTTGGTGATGGCTCCGCGATGTATTCGATCCAGGCGCTGTGGACCGCCGCGCAACGCAAGCTGCCGTTGACCGTCGTGGTGATCAACAATGCAGGCTACGGCGCCATGCGCTCGTTCAGCCAGGTGATGCAGGTGCGCAACGTGCCCGGCCTCGACCTGCCCGGCATCGATTTTGTCAAGATCGCGGAGGGCATGGGGTGTGATGCCGTGCGTGTAAGTAAGTCATCGGAACTTGCGCCAGCGCTCAAGCGCGGCCTTGCCCATGATGGCGTCAGCCTGGTCGAAGTCATCGTGGATTCGGCGGTGCCGCTGCTCTACGCGCAGAAGAGTTAAACTTACACCTATCCGTCATGGCCAGGACGAATCCGGCCATGACGAATTTAAATTATTTCCTGTAATTTTCACGCATCTTCGCCTGGATCTTCGCCATGCCTGATATCCAGCGATCGTAATTCTCGGTCTTCTTGCGCATGTAGCCCAGCACTTGCGGATGCGGCAGGATCAAGAATGTTTCCTGCTCGATGCCCTGCAACGCATCCTTCGCCACCTGTTCCGGCGTCAGATCGCCATCGCCCGATTGCGGGCCTTTCGGGATCGACCGCAGCATGTCGGTATCGACGCCCTGCGGACATAGAATCGAAACGCGGATGCCGTGCGCCTTGTGCGAGATCGCAAGATTCTCCGCAAATCCCACCGCCGCGTGCTTGGTCGTCGAATAGGCCGGACTTCCTACCTGCGACAGCAAGCCGGCCGCGGAAATCGTATTGAGAAAATAACCGCCGCCGCGCGCCTTCATGCGTGGGATCAGATACCGCGCCGCGTAGACATGCGCCATGACATGGATCGCCCAGCTTCTCGCCCAGGGCTCGTCGGAGCTTCCACCGGCATTCTCCGATAGCGGATCAAACCCACCGCCAATGCCGGCATTGGAGCAGAACAGCGCAATCGGGCCGAACTGGTGTTCGGTTTCCTCGATCACGTGGCGGATGTCCTGCTCCTGCCCAACGTCGCATTTGAATGCCGCGCCGTCGATCGAGGCGGCGAC
Source organism: Bradyrhizobium sp. (assembly GCA_028290305.1). Next base: position 57,856 of record JAQGKC010000189.1, on the reverse strand, counting down.
GGCTTCCGCACCTGCGGAATCGAGATCGGCGACGACCACCTTGGCGGCACCGGCACGATGAAAGGCTTCGCAGAGCGCCCGGCCGATGCCGTTGGCGCCTCCGGTCACAACCACGACTTTGCCGGTGACCTGCATTGTTATACCAACTGTTTGAAAATCTCAGGCCGCCAGAACGAGATCGAGCACGGCGGTGTAGTGGCAGGCCGCGCCCAGCAGCACGAAGGAATGCCAGATCGCGTTCTGGAAACGCAACCGCTGCCATGCATGGAAGATAACCCCGAGACTATAGAGCAAGCCTCCAGCGGCGATGAACCACAATGTCAGGGTCGGCAGTGACGCCACGACGGTGTCGTAGACCATGAAGCCGCTCCAGCCCATCGCCAGATAGAGACCGACCGACAGCCGGTCGAAACGGCCCGGCAAGACCAGCTTGAGCACGATCCCGACAATCGCCACGCACCACACACCGGTCAGCAGCGCGATGGCAAAAATGCTGTCCTTCATCTGTGTGATGAACGGCGTGTAGGTTGCCGCGATCAGCACATAGATCGCCGAATGATCGAAGCGGCGCAGCACCCATTTGGCGCGCGACACCGGCCATAGATTGTAAGTTGCCGACAACACCAGCATCGTCAGCAGCCCGACAACATAAACCGAGACAACGGCCACTTCGAGCGGCGTGCCGTAGATAGCCGTAAGCACGATCAGCACGGTGGCCGCGACCAATCCACAGAACACGCCAATGCCATGCACGACGCCGTCGGCGATCAGTTCGGCCCGATCGTAATTCCAGCGGACTGCACCAGCCATCGCATGGGCTGATGTCGAGGCGAATTGCTTCAGTCTGAAGATGGTCATGGCTGCCCGGAAAGCTCAGGTAAGAAGCGTTAAGACATACCTCCGGAGAGGTCAACGAACCCTGAAACCTCTCGCCTCAAATCGCGTCCTAAGTATGAAGCTTGATTTTGGCCCGTCAATCGCCACTTTTCGGGGTGTTCTCCAGTTAATTGCCCTTATCAAATCGAGTTCTCCTCGCCCGCATGGCCCTCCGTTTTTCCGATATTGTTGAGGAAGCACGTCTTTCGGCACGGGCGCTATTGGACTATGGCGACCACTTTTTCAATCCGACGGTGCGACTTGGTGTCACTGGATTGTCACGCGCCGGCAAGACCGTCTTCATCACTGCGCTGATCCACGGCCTCACCCGTGGCGGCCGTTTTCCGGTTTTCGAACCGTTCGCGAGCGGACGGATCGCGCGTGCGCGGCTCGAGCCGCAGCCCGACGACGCCGTGCCGCGCTTCGATTATGAGAACCATGTCCGCACCCTGATCGAAGATCGGCGCTGGCCGAATTCGACGGTCGACATCAGCGAACTTCGGCTGGTCATCGACTATCAGCGGCAGAATGGCGCGGACCGCACGCTGACGCTCGACATCGTCGACTATCCCGGCGAATGGCTGCTCGATCTGCCGCTGCTCAACAAGACTTATGAGCAATGGTCGAGTGAAAGCCTCGCATTGTCGCGGGAAGGTCCGCGCGCGCGGCTCGCGGCGCAATGGCATGCGCATCTTGCGACGCTGAATGCCGAGGGTCGCGAAGACGAGCAGGCTGCACTGACGGCCGCGCGGCTGTTCACCGATTATTTGCGCGCCTGCCGCGACGAACGCTTCGCCATGAGCCTGCTGCCGCCGGGCCGCTTCCTGATGCCGGGCAACCTCGCCGGCTCACCAGCACTGACCTTCGCGCCACTCGATGTGCCGGTCGACGGCGTACCCCCGGATGGATCGCTGTGGGCGATGATGGTCAGGCGCTATGAGGCCTATAAGGACGTGGTGGTTCGGCCGTTTTTTCGCGATCATTTCTCGCGGCTCGATCGTCAGGTCGTTCTGGTCGATGCGCTTGCCGCGTTCAACGCCGGGCCCGAAGCGCTGCATGACCTCGAAGCGGCGCTGGCGGGAATTCTGGATTGTTTCAGGATCGGGCGCAGCACGTTGCTCAGCAGTCTGTTCCGGCCGCGGATCGACCGGATATTATTCGCCGCAACCAAGGCCGATCACCTGCACCATTCCAGCCACGATCGTCTGGAGGCCGTGTTGCGACGGACCGTCAGCAAAGCCGTCGCAAGAGCCGGGGACACCGGAGCCGAGATCGACGTCGTGGCACTCGCCGCGGTCCGCGCCACCCGCGAGGCCCAGGTGCAGCGCGGCCGGGAAAAATTACCCTCCATCCTGGGCACACCCGCCGCTGACGAGATCGCCAACGGCGAGGCGTTCGACGGTGCGACCGAGGTTGCGACCTTTCCGGGCGATCTGCCGGCCGATCCGGAAGAGCTTTTCAAGGGCGAGGGTGCGTTTCGCGGCCTCTCCAGTGCCAACGCGGAAAAGACCGATTTTCGCTTTCTTCGTTTTCGGCCCCCGCACCTCGAGAATGAGGGGCCGGATGGTCCCGCTTTGCCTCACATCCGCCTTGACCGCGCCCTCCAGTTCCTGATCGGAGACAAACTGCAATGAGCGAGCGCTCTCCTCATCGGCGTCCGGCAACCTTCAAGCTCGACGATCCCGGCGTGATCGTGATGGATCCGGACGATTCGAGCCGCCCGTCCCGCGGCACCGTCCACGTTACGCCGGAAGCTGACCCGGCGTTGCTGCCGGTGCTGATCGATGCGCCGCTCGTCCCGGTGCAGCGCGGCTTTCGTTGGGGCTCAGTGTTCTGGGCCGCGGCCGGCGGACTGGTGCTGCTCGGCCTCGGGCTCGGCGTCGCCCAATTGATCGATGATCTGTTCGCGCGCAGCGAAAGCCTCGGCTTTTTCGGCCTGGCATTGGCTTTCGTCGCCGCGCTGGCGTTGACGATCGTCATCGCGCGCGAAGCGCTCGGGCTGGCGCGGCTCGCGACGATCGAGAAGCTGCATCTGCGCGCCGCAGAGGTGCTTGTCAGCGATGATCGTGTGGCAAGCCGGATGATCGTCGACGACCTCCTGAAACTGGAGCATCAGAATCCGCAACTGGCCCGGGCCCGCGCTACGCTGCAACGCCATGCCGACGACATCATCGACGGCGCCGACATGATCAAACTGGCCGAACGCGAATTGATGATGCCGCTCGATCAGGAAGCGCGCCGCCTGGTCTCGACGGCCGCGCAACGTGTGTCGGTCGTCACCGCGATCAGCCCGCGCGCCCTGGTCGATGTGCTGTTCGTCTTCGTGGCCTCACTGCGGATGATCCGCCAGTTGGCGCGGCTTTATGGCGGACGTCCGGGCGCGCTCGGCATGATCCGGCTGATGCGGCATGTCATCGCACATCTTGCCATCACCGGCGGCATGGCGGCGAGCGACAGCCTGATTCAGCAGATGCTCGGCCATGGCATCGCGGCCAAGCTTTCGCAGCGGCTTGGCGAAGGCATTCTCAACGGACTGCTCACCGCTCGGCTCGGGCTCGCCGCGATCGACGTGACGCGCCCGCTCCCGTTCACCGCATTGCCGCGGCCCGCGCTCGGCGATCTCGCGAAAGATCTACTGCGCAAGCGCGATGCCGACGAATGATCGCGAGAGTCCAGTCCATAAGGATTGAGGCGTTGCTCCGGCATCGCAAGATCGGGAGCCTGCTCCCTCTCCCTGTGGGAGAGGGTTGGGGTTACGCTCTATCGTTAGGCCGTAACCCCTCACTCACCCGGATCGCTACGCGATCCGACCTCTCCCCATGGGAGAGGTGTGCTCAGCATTCGGCATGCGCCAATTCCAAATTCACAAATCGGACTCTAATCCGGTCCAACGATCCTGGTTCGCAGCGACATCAGTCCCTCGAACGAAATCACCATGTCGTCGCCGGGCTGCAGATAAAGCTCGGCCGCGTTCGGCTGTCCGACCGCGACGCCGCTCGGCGCGCCCATCGCGATCAGGTCGCCCGGCTCGAACACGACGTAACGCGAGAAGTGCTCCAGCACATCGGCGATCTTGTACAGATAGTCGCCGGTGTTGGAGCGCAGCCGCCGCTTGCCGTTGACGTCGCAGGTGACCCACAGATTGTCGGTGTCGGCGACTTCATCCATCGTCAGGATGAACGGGCCGACCGGCGCGAAGCCGGGCATGTTCTTGGCGGTCCAGAACCGGCTGCCGGAAGCCACTTCGCGCTTCTGGATTTCGCGCGCGCTGACATCGTTGGTCAGCGTGAAGCCGGAAATATAATCCATCGCCTGGGCCTTCTTGACGCCGTGGGCGCGCTTGCCGACAACGTAGCAAAGCTCCGGCTCGTAATCGAGCGTGGTGATATCGGCAGGCTTGACGACCTCGTCGCCGTCACCCGACATGGTGCTGATCAGCTTGATAAACCCAGTCGGCTCGTTCGGAACTTCGGTCAGCATCTTGTTGGCAGCGAGTTCCTCGCGATGCTTCCTGTTGTTCTTGCCGACGCAGAAGAATTTTGACGGATCCGGGATCGGCGGCAGGAATTTGAGGCCCGAGATCGGGCGAGACAGTTTTGCGCGCTCGGCCGCTACCACCAATTCTTCGAGGGCGGAAAGCGTATGCGTGCCGCTTGTGAGAGCCATCTTGACAGAGATTGCCGGAACCGCCCGATGCAGCGCATTCGCAGCCGCCACGACGTCAACGATATTTTCGCCACGAACAACGCCGAACCGTGCGTCAATACCTAGCGACGGATCGACAAAAGACGCCAAACGCATATTCACTTTCCTCCCGGCAATTGCACGTCGTTGTCTTTCACGAGCTTACTCCATTTGGCAACGTCGGCGTTGATGTAGCGGCCGAATTCTTCCGGCGTTTGCGGCTTGGGCTCGGCGCCGAGCGTCGCCAGATGGTCGCGAAACTCCTGCGTCTGCATCGCCGCGACAATGACCTCATTGATCTGTTTGACGATCTCAGGCGGCGTATGGGGCGGCGCCAGCAAACCGAACCAGCCCACCGATTCGTAACCGGGCACGGCGTCGGACAGGGTCGGGACGTCAGGATAGAATTTCGATCGTTGCGTGTCGGTCACGCCCAATGCCTTCAACTGGCCGGACTGCACGAATTGCTGCACCACCGGTCCCGGCGCAAACATCAGGTCGATGCGTCCGCCAAGCAGATCGGTCACGGCCGGTCCGGTGCCTTTGTAGGGGATGTGCAGCATCTTGATCCCTGTATCGCTTGCGAACAGCAAACCGGAAAGATGCGACGCAGCACCAACACCCGATGAGCCGAATGTCAGCCCTTCCGGCTTTTCCTTGGCGTAACGGATCAGCTCCGCAGTCGTCTTCACCGGCAAGGTCGGGCTCGCGACCAGCAGATAGGGCGGCGCTGCGCCGATCACGATCGGCGTGAGATATTTGTTGACGTCGAATGGACTGCCGTCGTCGGCGCCGGCGGAAACCGCCATCAGCGCACCGGTCGACGCCATCAGCAACGTGTAGCCATCGGGCGCCGCCTTCATGGCGGCGCGGGTGCCGATCGCACCCGATGCGCCCGGCTGATTTTCCACGATGACGGGCTGGCCCCATTTCTTGTTCAGATTGTCGGCGATGATGCGCGCCAGCACGTCGGTGCCGCCACCGGCGGCAAACGGGACGATCATTTTTATCGCGTGGTCGGGATAATCGGCCGCCTTTACCGGCAGCGCTATCGCGCAAAGCGAAACCGCCAATGAGACAATACGAACAAACATCCTAGAATTCTCCCAAGCCACGTCGCTTATCGCGATCCTTTGTCAGCGCCGCAACAATCAGCGGCTGTATGTCACCCGCGAGCACGCGCCAGCGGAAAAATGGCGACTCCGGCGGGGGCGAAAGCTCCGGCGTCCAGTTGGTCAATTTCTCCAGCGCGTAGGTATCCATCACGATCCCGCGCCAGTTGCGGTCGACCTGTTCGAGCGGCTCCCTGACCGCGCTCGTGGAGGCCCATATGGGATTGGCGTTATCCGGCTCGCGCGCAACATAAAGGCCGGTATGGCCTCGGATCAGATCCATGCCGGGATCGTGAAAGTCCATGAACCGGCCACGCTCGTTAACCTGGATCACCGGTACGCGGTCTTTGAAATACCAGCGCAGCATCGCGTAGGTCCGGTAGTCCGTGGTTGCGATCCAGGTGGCGCCGATCTTCTGCAATTCGGCCTGCGCCCGATCCACGACCTGCTCATATCCCGCCTCGCCGCCGATCGGATCGGCTTTGCCGATGAAATTCCAGGGGCTGACGACGTAATAGAGAAAGACCAGAATGACGAAGGCGATACCGGAAACAATCGCCGCATTGGCCCACGAGATCGTCGATTTGATCATCCATGCCGGCCAGCCTTCGCGCGGCAGCATCGCGATGTTGATGGCCGCGGCGGCAAATCCAGCCGGCCACATAAACATCGGCCAGGTATCGCCGACCCGCAGCGTCAACGATTTCCAGAAAAAATAACCGAAGGGAACGATCACGCAAGTCGAAAGCAGGATAGCCACCGCATCACCCCGGCGATATCCCCGCCACGCCGTCAGCGCCACGCCTGATAAAACCACCGGCAGCAGGATAAATCCGACCAGCCCGAACTGCAGGCCGACGAATTCGCCGACGGTGCGAAGCGACAATTCGTGGGTCGCGGCGGCACGCACGAACTGGAATCTGAACGACGCCCAGTCGTGCCCGGCATTCCAGATCAGGACCGGCAGGAACACCGCAACCGCGATCAGCGCGGCAAGCCAGGGATAGGGGCTCGTCAACCAACGCCGGCGCCAGGACGGCACCAGCATGAATGCCAGCACAGCCGGAACCAGCATCACGGCGGTGAACTTCGACAGCAGCGCCAGCCCTGCGAACAGCCCGGCGGCCAGCCACCAGCGCGCGTCGCCGCCCTCGGCGAGCCTGATCAGCGTCCACACCATCGCGACAGCGAACGGAATCATCGCCACGTCGGGCGAGACCTTGGCCATCAGCAGCCCGTAATAAAGGGCCGCCTCCGGCATCAGCACCGCAAGCACGACCGCGCGGACATCATGCGTCACGCGCCGCACAATATCGGCGAGCAACAGTTGCGTGACCAGCATCGCCAGCACGCCGGTAAATCGCACACCGAAATTGGTGTCACCGAAGATTGCGGTGCCGAAACGGATGAACCACGCGATCATCGGCGGATGGTCAAGGAAGGAAAGCACGTTCTCCTTCGACCAGGTCCAGTAATAGGCCTCGTCGGTACGCAGGTCGATCACGCTGGCATAGACCACCCGAAGCGCCGTCATCGCGACGATAACCACCGCGACGGCAAGCCATTGCCGGCGGGCAGAACTGTCCGGTTTCATGCTGTTTTCAACGGGCGGGGCAATCGTCACGGCGCTTTCTCCCCGACTCCGGATAGGGTGTCAACGTGCTGGACAGGAATGAGGTGTTTTTCATGGACCCCCCTCCGCAGTCGTCCGGCGAACGCCGGGATGACATGTGGAAAGGTGGTCACTCGCCGAATTAAACTCTAACATCGCCGCCAGCGTCTTGACGGAACCGCATGACCGCACCCACCCAAACCAGATTCAAAAAACTCATCCGCGGCATCAGCGTCCGGCAGGTCCGTCTTGTCTGTGGGCTGGTGCTGTACGCCTATCTGGTCAGCCATTTCCTCAACCACGCGCTCGGCAATATTTCGATGGATGCCCTCGCCGCCGGCGTCCACTACCACACCATGCTTTGGCAATTCCCCCCTGTAGCGATGGTGTTTTACAGTTCGGCAGTGATCCACTCGGGCTTGGGGATCTGGGCGCTTTACCAGCGCCGGCAATTTCACTGGAAAGCCATCGAGCCGCTTCAGCTCGTGCTCGGCTTGAGCATCCCGGCACTCATCATCGCTCATATCGTCAGTGTCCGTCTCGGCCAGGCTCTATTCGGACACGAAAAGCTCTATCCGCAGGAGCTTTATTCGTTCTGGGTCGCGCGGCCGTACAAGATTTGGCTGATGTCTGCCGTCCTGACCATCGCCTGGGTTCACGGCAGCATTGGTCTTTATTTCTGGCTGCGAATGAAAGCGTTTTTCAACCGTGCAGCGCCATTTCTGCTCGCGGCTGCGGTGCTGGTGCCAACGCTGGCTCTGCTGGGTTTTTATCAGGGTGGACGGGGTGTCGTCGCAGACAGCGCCAGCGCCGAATGGCAGGCCGATAATCTTTCGCCGCGCCAGGTCGGCACGCCGGCGCAACAGGGAACGCTGGAGGATATCGCGGATTATTTCCTGATCGGCTACCTCGGCCTGATCGGATTGGTGTTGCTGGCAAGAGGCGCACGCGCCCTGAACGAACGCCGTGGCGGCATGATTGTCCTGTCGTATGGCAATGGCCGGACCGTTCGGGTGCCGAAAGGCTTGAGCGTGCTGGAGGCGAGCCTGCGCTATAATGTTCCGCATGCAAGCGTGTGCGGCGGGCGCGCCCGCTGCTCCACTTGCCGCATTCGCGTGATCGGCGATTGCGCGTCGCTGCCGGCGCCGTCGCAGCGGGAGGCGTTCGTGCTTGACCGGGTCGGAGCGGTCGATCCGTCCATCCGCCTCGCCTGCCAGTTGCGACCGACCGACGACCTGTCCTTCTTCCAACTCTTCATGCCGCACACGATGTCGGCAAACGCGCACGCTTCGCACCCGCACCGCATCGGCCAGGAGCGCTATCTGGTCAGCATGTTCGTGGACATGCGCGGCTCGACCAGGCTTGCCGAACATCGGCTGCCGTTCGACACCGTGTTCATCGTCAACCGTTTCCTGGGCGCGGTGTCACAGGCGGTGATCGAGTGCGGCGGTCAACCGAACCAGTTCGTCGGCGACGGAGAGCTGGTGCTGTTTGGGCTCGCTACCGGCCCTCAAACCGCTTGCCGTCAGGCGCTCAGGGCGGCGGCCATGATTGCTGCCAATGTCGACGAATTGAATCAATTTCTCAGCCATGATCTGCGTGAGCCAATCCGCTTCGGCATCGGCATTCATGGCGGCGAAGTAATCATCGGCGACATCGGCTACCGCGACCATATGGTGTTCACCGCGCTCGGAGATGCGGTCAATGTCGCGGCACGGCTGCAGGACATGACCAAGAACCTGGCCTGTGAGGCGATCCTTTCGGAAGAGGTTCGCATCACGGCCGGCCTTCCGGCCGATAGCTTGCCCGAGCAGCAAGTCGCGATCCGCGGACGCGCCGAGCCGATGACTGTCCGCTCTGTCGCCCATGCGAAGACGTTGTCCGCCCTGGTCGACAATCTGGATGTTGTCGCGGCCTAGCACCGGCACGTCTCTGAACAACCGTTCAGAAAATTGTCCCGAACCATCTGCTGTTTTCTCGAACCGCGTTTCTCCGCGATGCGACTGATGTGCGGTGGGTAAGACTGACAACTGCAACCCGCGCCGAGTGCGCATCATTCGAGGAGAACGACCATGTTACGCAAACTGACGCTTGGACTTGTCGCCGCAGCTTCCCTCAGCGCCGTGGCGCTGGCTCCCTCCGCCGCTTCGGCGAAGCCGTGGGGATGGGGCGGCGGCTGGGGTGGCTATCATCACCACTTCGGCGGCTTCGGCATCGGCTATGTCGGCGGCTATGGCGGTGACGGATGCTATGTGGTGCGCCGCGTCCCCACCCCGTTCGGCTATCGCCTGCGCACCATCAATGTCTGCGAATATTGATCGAACCCCGATTCTCTAAACTCAAAAATCCTCGGCCGTGTCGTGCGGCCGGGGTTTTCTGTTTTGCCGCGCAGTTTGATGCGCTTCATCACGTTCGAGTGAGACTTAGGATTGCTGCGCCGCAACGACCTGTCCACGCTCCGAAAACATAAATTGACTTGGACCTCTCCAATGCGACATTTACGCAAGTGAGCCCGGTGGCGACCGGCCTCGATAGTAAGCTTCGGAGGAAGCACGATGCTCGACAGACGAGAGATGATCAAGCGCGCCGGTATGGCGGCACTTGCCACAGGTTTCGGTTCGTTCAGGGCGCTCGCGCTCGACATCGTGACGTTGCCCTTCGACAATGGCGAACGGCCGCTGGTAAAATACCCGCAGAAGCGCCTGATGATCGGCCAGACCAGCCGCCCGCCGCAGCTCGAGACGCCATTTTCCATCTTCAACGACGGCGCGATTACGCCGAACAATGCTTTTTTCGTCCGCTATCATCTGGCGGATCTGCCGCTCGATCTCGATCCGGACAAGTTCACGCTGGAGATCAAAGGCAAGGTCGATCATCCGCTAAAGCTGTCGTTGAAGGATATCCGGAAACTCCGCGCAATAGAGCTCGTCGCCGTCAATCAGTGCTCTGGCAACAGCCGCGGATTTTCCAATCCCCGGGTCGCCGGCGGTCAATTGGGCAACGGCGCGATGGGCAATGCGCGCTGGCACGGCGTGCCGCTCAAGACGATACTCGACATGGCGGGCGTGCAGCAGGGCGCGAAGCAGGTCACCTTCAACGGGATGGACGGACCGGTCAGCGACAAGACGCCGGATTTCGTCAAGGCGCTCGATATCGACCACGCACGCGATGGCGAGGTGATGCTGGCCTATGGCATGAACGGCGAGGATTTGCCGTTTCTCAACGGTTTTCCGCTTCGTCTGGTCGTCCCAGGCTATTACGGCACCTACTGGGTAAAGCATCTCAACGAAATTACCGTGATCGACAACGTGTTCGATGGTTTCTGGATGAAATCCGCCTATCGGATTCCGGACACGCCGTGCAATTGCGTCGAGCCCGGCACCACGCCAAAAGCGACGATCCCGATCAACTACCTCAACGTCCGCTCTTTCATCACCAATGTAACCGATGGCGCGAAATTGAAGCCGGGTGGAACGGTATTGAAGGGGATAGCGTTCGACGGCGGCAAGGGCATCAAGGAAGTCGCGGTCTCGCTCGATGGCGGCAAGACCTGGACACCGGCAAAGCTCGGCAAGGATCTCGGAAAATATTCGTTCCGCGAATGGAAATTGCCGGTGAAACTCGCGGCGGGCGGCCACGAACTTAAAGTTCGCGCCACCAACAATGCCGGCGACACGCAGCCGACCGAACCGCTGTGGAATCCGGCGGGCTATTTGCGCAACGTCGTCGAAACCGTTCGCGTCACCGCGGCATGAGGGAACCAGTCATGACACGTTCGTTCCTCCTCACACTTGCGTTTCGCCTCACGCTTGCCGCCGCCGCGGGACTGGGTCTCGGTTCGGCAAGCGCGGCTCCGGTCTCCTATACGCTTCCGGACGAAACCGCTGCGTTCAAGCCAGGACCAAATCTCGAAGCGGCGCAGAACAATTGCACGGCCTGTCATTCCGCCGATTACATCAACACCCAGCCGCGCGGGTCGAAATCCAAGAAGGACTTCTGGCAGGCCGAAGTGACCAAGATGATCAAGGTCTATGGCGCGCCGATCGACGATGCGGACGTCGGCAAGATCGTCGATTATCTCGCCGCGACGTACTGAAAATTCGACCGAAACTAAACCTTGCGCGTGTATATCGGCGGGACGGGACGGGGCGGTTCCCGTTTTCATAAAATTGGAGCCAGACCGGATTTTGCGAGGGTTAGCCGCGTCAAATCATCGCGAAAGGGGAAAAAGGCGCGAATGCGCCGCGATAATGATCGTTTTCCGCCTAAATCAAGATGACGTTTAAGCTATCAAGCTTGGCCTATAACGCGTATCGTGCGCCCGTCGGACATGCCGGTTTGCGGGGACCGGCAGTTCGTTATCGTTTTTGATCCCGCGGAGACGACGTGATGGCTAAAGGTACTGTGAAGTGGTTCAACGCGACCAAGGGTTTTGGATTCATCCAGCCCTCGAGTGGCGGCAAAGATGTTTTCGTTCATATTTCGGCGGTCGAGAAAGCTGGCCTTTCTACGCTCAACGAAGGGCAGACGGTTGAATACGAAGAGGTTGCCAATCGCGGCAAGACTTCGGCCGAGAACCTCAAGGTTTAATGCTAAGTTGCTAACAGCGCCCTCTCGGACATAATCCGGGAGCGGGGCTTGCAAGAACATCTCAAAAAAACAGAGAACATTCGGCGGGAGCGGGCGGCGCTCTTGCGTGCATTCGAAGCGGCGCAGAACGCGCTGGTTCGGCCGCTTAATCCTCCTTGACCCATTTTTCGAGCGTCATGACATCCGGCGGCTGCGAGTAGCTGCGGGGCCACATGTCGACGACCCACTCGACCTTGGTTGCACGCTCGACCAGCACCGCCGTGTTGTGCGGCAGCTGCAGCACCAGTGGATTGCCCCGATAATGCGGGTCGCCCACCACATGATATCTGAACAGCCCCCATTCCTGTAACACCAGCAGAAGGCTCGTGGTGTTGCGGGTGGTGTCCCAGCAATCAAAATTGTGCTTGTCATCAAGCGCGCGGATGTCCGCGTTCGCGACGCGCTTGTCGGTTCCGATCACCGGCCCCATGCGGCGATCGAACCAGATCACGGCTTTCTGCACCGCTGCCCGTTCGGCCGCGGCTGACGTGCGGCCCGCCGCGAGAATCTGCGTCAGCGTGTTGCGGTCGCCGGGCGTGAAATCGAGGATCTCACGGCGGCGGCAGACGAAGCCGTAGCAGACCGTCATCGATTTCGCCGAAGGCGGATAAATCGACACCGTGCTGTACAGCTCCGCCTGCGGTGGGCTCAATTCGACCGCGCGCGCCAGCGACGAGGCGGCAAGCAGGATTGATCCCACAAGGGAGACGGTAAAACCGCAAAACGCTGAGGTTTTGCCCGGTCTGGCAGATCGGTGTTCCCGCCTGTCCATCGCTTCCACTGCCCCCACACCTCACGTCAAAAAATCCCGCGAAAGCTATCGCAGCGGTTTTGTGATTCCAAGACCGGGTGCATGATAAGAATGAGGAAACTTCAGGTCATGCCATGACGTCCGATCCCGTATCCCCTCCGCCATTCAACGCGCCCTACGCGCCGGACGAAGGCGTCATGGCGGCCCGGCTTCTCGAAACAGCGCGCCTGAGCGCGGTGCAGGACGCGCGGATCGACCGCGTAGCTACGCACCTGATCGAGGCCATCCGCGCCAATGATGACCGCCTCGGCGGCGTCGAGGACATGCTTCGCGAGTACGCGCTTTCCACCAAAGAAGGCCTGGCGCTGATGGTGCTCGCAGAAGCCCTGCTGCGCGTGCCGGACGCGCGCACCGCCGACCAGTTCATCGAGGACAAGCTCGGCCAGGGCGACTTCGTGCACCACGAAACCAAATCAAGCGCCTTCCTGGTCAATGCATCGGCGTGGGCGCTCGGGATGTCGGCGCGCGTGATTCAGCCCGGCGAAACCCCGCAAGGGACGATCGGACGACTGGCGAAACGGCTCGGCATTCCAACGGTGCGCGCCGCCACCCGCCAGGCGATGCGGCTGATGGGCAGCCATTTCGTGCTCGGCGAGACCATCGAATCAGCGCTTGCGCGGGCACAGTCGCATTCGGCCGCGGCTCCGCGCTATTCATTCGACATGCTCGGCGAAGGCGCGCGCACCGCCGCCGATGCGGAGCGCTATTTCAATTCCTACGCCAGCGCGATCGAGGCCATCGGCCGCGCCGCCGATGACCGGCCGCTGCCCGATCGGCCCGGCATCTCGGTCAAGCTCTCCGCGTTGCATCCGCGATACGAAGCCGTGAGCCACCAGCGAGTAATGCCAGAACTGGTTCCGCGGCTGATCGATCTCGCGCGTCGGGCCAAAGCCTATGACCTGAATTTCACTGTCGATGCCGAGGAAGCGGATCGGCTGGAATTGTCGCTCGACGTGATCGCGGCCGCATTCACTGATGCATCGCTCGCAAGCTGGGATGGTTTTGGGCTTGCGATCCAGGCCTACCAGAAACGCGCCGAAGCCGTGATCGACTATACCGATGAGCTGGCGCGAAAGCTGAACCGGCGGATGATGGTGCGGCTGGTCAAAGGCGCCTACTGGGACACCGAGATCAAGCGCGCGCAGGAGCGTGGTCTCGATGACTATCCGGTGTTTACCCGCAAGGCGATGACCGACCTGAACTACATCACCTGCGCGCAAAAACTATTGACGCTTCGACCTCGCATCTTTCCGCAATTCGCAACCCACAATGCGCTGACGGTCGCAACCGTTCTCGAACTCGCCGGCGGCGAAGGCGGTTTCGAGTTCCAGCGCCTGCATGGCATGGGCGAGGCGCTGTATGCGCGATTAAGCCAGGATCGTCCGACACTGGCCTATCGGACCTATGCGCCGGTCGGCAGTCACCGCGATCTCCTGGCCTATCTGGTGCGGCGCCTCCTGGAGAATGGCGCCAATTCGTCATTCGTGGCGCTCGCCGCCGACGATAAAGTGCCTGTCACAACATTGCTGCGCCGTCCGGCCGATATCATCGGCGCCGCCGACAACGCGCGACATCCAAACATCCCCTTGCCTCATGATCTTTATCGGCCGCAACGAGCCAATTCGCGTGGCATCGAATTCGGCGAGCGCGTGGCGTTGAACGATTTGGTCTCTACGGTGGCGGCGAGCCATCCTGATGTCGGCGACGTCATTGACGTTAGTCCAGAGGCCACAAACGACATCGTCATGGCGGCCGGTGCGGGATTCAAATCATGGAGCCGGACGCCGGCCGGAACGCGCGCGGAAATCCTGGAGAAAGCCGCAGATCTGCTGGAGCATCGAGCGGCGCAGTTCATCGCGCTGTTGCAGCGCGAGGGCGGCAAGACGCTCGATGATGCGCTCTCGGAAGTCCGCGAAGCCGCTGATTTCTGCCGCTATTACGCCGCGGAAGGCCGCAAGCTGTTTGGCGAAGGCGAAGCGATGCCGGGGCCCACCGGCGAGAGCAATGTGCTCAAACTGCGCGGCCGTGGCGTGTTCATCGCTATCTCGCCGTGGAATTTTCCGCTGGCGATCTTCTTAGGTCAAGTCACGGCGGCGCTGATGGCTGGCAATACGGTGGTCGCCAAGCCCGCCGAACAAACGCCGCTGATTGCAGCAGAGGCGGTTCGGTTGCTGCATGAGGCCGGCGTGCCCTCCTCGGCACTGCACTTAGCAATAGGCGATGGCAGCATCGGCGCGGCGCTGGTCGCACACCCCGATATAGCCGGCGTTGTCTTCACCGGCTCGACCGAAGTCGCAAGATCGATCAACCGAACGCTGGCCGCCAAGGACGGCCCGATCGTGCCCCTGATTGCGGAAACCGGCGGCATCAATGCGATGATCGTCGATGCGACCGCGCTGCCGGAGCAGGTCGCCGACGACGTCGTGACGTCGGCGTTTCGCTCGGCCGGGCAGCGCTGCTCGGCATTGCGTCTGCTGTTCGTTCAGGATGATGTCGCCGACCGCATGATCGAGATGATTTCGGGGGCCGCACGCGAACTCAGAATGGGCGACGTCAGCGATGCCGCGGTTCATATCGGGCCGGTGATCGACGCCGAGGCGAAGCAGCGGCTGGAGACCCATATCGCGCGAATGAAAAAGGAGTCCCGCGTGCATTTCGCGGGCACCGCTCCCGACGGCAATTATGTCGCGCCGCATATTTTCGAATTGTCCTGTCCCGATCAACTGACCGAGGAAGTCTTCGGGCCCATCCTGCATGTGGTGCGCTATCCCGCCGATAGGCTCGATCGGGTGCTGCAATCGATCGAACGCTCCGGCTACGGCCTGACGCTCGGCATTCACTCGCGCATCGACGACACCGTCGAGGATGTGATCGACCGGCTTTCCGTCGGCAACGTCTATGTCAACCGCAACATGATCGGCGCCGTGGTCGGCGTGCAGCCGTTCGGCGGCCATGGGCTGTCAGGTACCGGTCCGAAGGCCGGCGGGCCGCATTATTTGCCACGCTTTGCGACCGAACAAACCGTGACGATTAATACGGCAGCAGCCGGCGGCAATGCGGCCCTGATGTCGGGTACGGAGTAGAGGAGACCTCCGTCATTGCGAGGAGCGCAAGCGACGAAGCAATCCAGTCTCTGCACTTCGCTGCCCTCTGGATTGCTTCGCTAGCGCTCGCAATGACGTAGAAACTGTCGTTGCATCACCCCACCAACATCGGTCAAATGCGCACGGAATCCGCTGATCGCGCCGGATGGCGATTCCACGACGCGGAATAAGATCAACAAGAATCACGGGAGCGACCTCACCATGGAAGACGGCATCTTCGAAGGCCTCAAGGTTCTGGACTGCGCAAGCTTCATCGCAGCGCCCGCGGCCGCAACCGTGCTGTCGGATTTCGGCGCCGAAGTGATCAAGATCGAGCCGCCCGGGTCAGGCGATCCCTATCGCAACCTGCCGAATTTGCCGGGATATCCGCACAGTGAGCACAATTTTGCGTGGATGCTGGAGGCCCGCAACAAGCGGAGCCTGGCGCTCGATCTCGGCAAGCCGGAAGGCCAGGCGGTGTTGCATCGCCTCGCTGCCGAGGCCGATGTCTTCATCACGAATTTTCCCCCCGCGGTGCGTGCCCGGCTCGGGATGACTTACGCTGAACTGGCCCCACTCAATGACCGACTGATCTATGCGTCGTTCACGGGCTACGGCGAAAAAGGCGAGGAAGCCAACAAGCCCGGTTTCGACAGCAATGCCTATTGGGCGCGCTCGGGCCTGATGGATCTGGTGCGCGCGGATACCGAGACCACGCCGGCGCGCTCGGTCGCCGGCATGGGCGACCACCCCTGCGCGATGGCGCTGTACAGCGCGATCGTCACCGCGCTCTACAAGCGCGAGCGCACCGGCAAGGGGTCGCATGTGAGCTCGAACCTGATGGCCAACGGCGTCTGGGCCAATGGCGTGCTTGCCCAGGCCAAATTATGCGGCGCGAAATTCGGGGAGCGGCGTCCCCGCGAGCACGCGCTGAACGCGGTGACCAATCACTACAAGTGCCGCGACGGACGCTGGATCATCCTCTCGCTGCTCAACGAGGAACGGCAATGGCCGGCGCTGGCGCGCTGCATCGGACGCGAGGATTTCATCACCGATCCGAGGTTCGCCACCAAGCCCGACCGCCATGCGCGCTCGCTGGAACTGATCAAGATTTTCGACGAGATTTTTGCAACCAGGGACCTCGCCGAATGGCGCAGGATCCTCGACGGCAATGGCCTGGTGTTCGGCGTGGTCGGCATCCTCGACGACATACCGAACGACCGGCAGATGCTCGACAACGACGTGCTGGTGCCGTTCGAGGGCGGCACGATGCTGACGATCAATAGCCCGATCTGGATCGACGGCAGCAAAAAAACCCAACCGCGGCATCCGCCGGGGATCGGCGAGCACAGCGACGAGGTCTTGCGCGAGGCCGGCTACGACGAGGGCGCGATTGCACAGTTGCGTGCATCAGGCGCAGTGGCGTGAATGGGTTAGTTGTTGTGGATCAGCACCCAGCCGACGGCGGCGAGGCCGATGATTACGGCGACCGCGATCGCCCACGTGCTGACGCGGATGTCGCCGACGGTTTGCCGTTCGGCTTCGTTCTGAGCGATCTCGCGATTGCGCGCCTTGTTCTCTTTGTCCGCATCGCTCATCGCCTGCCCCCATCCTGCACGTCAACCGGCCCAATCAGCGCGAGCGCTCCCAGCCTAGCCCAAGTTCAGGCGGTCGTCGACGGACGCAGGCCGGCCTCGAACGTTACAGGTTGATCGGCAGCGCTCTTGCCGCTTCCGCCCATGCCGGCGAGCCGGCTCAAGGAGAACGCCGCCAGCGCGGCACACAGGGCGGCCGCCGCGGCCGCCATGAAGACCGACCCCGTGCTCCATTTCAGGGTCAGCAGCGCGCCACCGACCAGAGGCCCGACGATCGAGCCGGCCCGGCCGATCCCGAGCGCCCAGCCGACGCCGGTGGCCCTGACCGCCGTCGGATAGAACGCCGCGGCCAGCGCATTGGCGGCGATCTGGCCGCCGACAATACAGAACCCGGCAGCGAAAATGGCCATGGCGACAAAAACCACGGAGTGCCCAAGCTGGCCGATCGCCCCGACCGCGAAAACGGCGATGAAATACACCAGCGCCAGCGCGCGAAACGAGAAGCGGTCGATGATGCTGCCAAGCGCAAATGTTCCGACCACGCCGCCAACCTGCAACATCGATCCGATCGCCGCGGCCTGGGATACCGAGGCGCCAAGGTCATTGAGAACGGTAGGCAGCCAGTTCGACAGGAAATAGAGATCGAGCAGGCTCATGAAGAACACCACCCACAGCAACAGCGTGACCAGGGTTCGTCCACCCCTGAAAAGATGCAGCACCGGAATCCCGGCCAATTCCGGTTCATGCACGACGAACTGCGTTGCCGGGGCGAACGCAGCCTTCGGGCTGATGAAGCCGAGCAATTCGGCGACGCGCGCCTGCGCGCGCCCGGTGAGCACGAGGAACCGCACCGATTCCGGCAGCCGCAGCGCCAGGACCGGAACCAGCAGCAGCGGGACGACGCCGCCGACGACGAATACCGAGCGCCAGCCGAATTGCGGAATCAACGCAGCCGCGAGAAAGCCGCCGAGTGCTGCGCCCACCGAGAACCCGCAGAACATGATCATCACCATTGTGGCGCGGCGGCGACGCGGATTGAACTCGGACGTCATGGCAATGGCATTCGGCATCGCGCCGCCAAGCCCAAGACCTGTCAGAAACCGGATCGCGAGCAGTGTGTTGACGTCCTGGACGAACGCCGTCAGCAACGTGCCGATGCCGAACGCAAGCGTCGAGAAGATGATGATCTTCTTGCGCCCGATACGGTCGGCAAGTGGTCCAAACAGCAGCGCGCCGATCATCAGCCCGAACAGGCCGGCGCTGAACACCGGGCCGAGCGCGGCTTTGGTCAGGCCCCATTCCTTCGCCAGCGAGGGCGCGACATAGCCGATGGCCTGGGTATCGAAGCCGTCGAGAAACAGCACCGCCGCGCAGGTCAGCAGCAATCGTATCTGAAATCCGCCGACCGGTTGCTGATCGATAAACTCCACGACATCGACAGGCGATGCGTGGACGACATCGACAGGCGATGCATGGACATCAACGGGCGATGCGCCGCCCTGAACTTCCGAAGTCGCCATTGTTGTCCCTCCCCCAAACGTCTGACCGCGGACCTTGGCGATCCGTCTTCTTAGTTCGGTAATCTAGCGCGAATTGCGCAAGAGCGGCACGATTTTCCGCTTCAGGTGCGCAAGGCATCCTTTGAATAGCCGGCGATCCGCTTATAGCCTTCGGACAAGGCGACCAACTCATCGCGGCTGATGACATCCTCGATCGCGCCGAAGGGCTGGTCGTGCGTGCGCTGGAACACTTCGCGCAGGATCGCGTCGGGCGGATTGGTGCGATTGGTGAGCACAATGCGGGTGGTGGCCTCCAGGCGCTGCTTCTCATACGCGCCGAGCGCGGCAACCGGATCGCTGTTTTCGAGCAGCGCCGAAGTCAACGCCCGCGCATCCAGGATGGCCTGGCCGGCGCCGTTGGAGCCGCGCGGCACCATCGGGTGGGCGGCATCGCCTGATAGCGTTACCCGGCCGAAACTCCAACGTGGCAGCGGGTCCTGGTCGACCATCGGAAATTCCAGCACGCTGTCGGAGGCGCGAATGAACGCCGGGACATCGAGCCAGTCGAAATGCCAGTCGGCAAACGCACCGATGAAATCGTCGACCGAGCCAACACGGGTCCAGTCGCGCTTGCGATAATTCGGCGTCTCGATTTCCGCGACCCAGTTGATGAGCTGCAGCCCATCCGAGTCAGCGGCGTGACGGATCGGATATATCACCATCTTGCCATGCGACAGCCATCCCGCCCGCACCATGCTGGCGCCCGACAGCATCGGCTTCCACCGCGTCACGCCGCGCCACATGTTGACACCGGAATAGCGCGGTTCACCTTCGCCGGGAAAAAACTGCTTGCGAACAGCGGAGTTTATGCCGTCGCAGGCAATCGCAACGCGACCCCTTACGACGCTGCGGGTCGCGCCTCCCGGTCCATCGGAAAAATGCACGCTGACGCCGGATTCGTCCTGCTCGACGCCGGTGCAATGATGGTTGGTGTTGAGCCGGTCGTGTCCGGCGCGCGCGCGGAACGCATCGAGCAATACCATTTGCAGATCGCCGCGATGGATGGAGAATTGCGGATGCTCGTAACCGGCCGCGCGTCCGAGCGGCTCCCGGTAGATCAACTGGCCGAAGCGGTTGAAGAAGGTCGCATCGGTCGTAGCGATTGCCACCTGGGCCAACGCCTTTTCGAGTCCGAGCGCGGCGAGTTCCTTGGTGGCATGCGGAAGCAGATTGATGCCGACGCCGATCGGCCTGATCTTGGCAGCCGACTCAAATATCCGGCAAGGAATTCCGGCCGCGTGCAGCGCAAGCCCGAGGGTCAAGCCGCCAACGCCGGCTCCGACGATAATGATGTCGTCCATGTTTCCGTCCCGGCTAGCCTTATAAGGCTCTTGCCGCGATGAAACAGATTAGTGAGCCTACTGTCAATCTGGCAGTCGAGCTTTTAAATTATGCTACTTTCCCAGCGGTTTGACGAAGCACATCCCCATGCGCATGGCATTGTCGACAACCTGGCACGCCAGCCCCTCGGCGCAGGTCCACGACCGGAAACTCCTGTCGTTGTCCGCGGCGTTGGGTTTTTGCTGATAGCAATGCGCACCCCAGCCGTCTTCGTATTCGGTTCCGGCCAGCTCCGTGCTGCCACGCAGTTGCGGACGGCTGGAAAATCCGCGGGAGTAATCCGGGCGCCTGCCGTCGCGCAACGAGGCAAGAATATCGCGGCGCCTGACCTGGTCGCCGAAGAAATGCGGCGACGCCGGCACGACCGTTGAGTTATTCGGATGGGCCGCCATCCAGTCGACGCCGGGGAAATGAAAGCCGCCGATGCCGCGGGTTTGATGGCATCCGGAGCAGGTCACGTCGTTGAGCCGACGCTCGAAACCTGCGATTGAGCGGATATTTTGTAGTGGCCCGCTCCGCTCCGTCGCCTTTTTCAAGGCCGTGACGACGTCACTTTCCCTGAATAGAGGATCAACTGCGGCGTCATCACCCTGCACAAGACCAAACTCCGGCTGCAGGTTCGACGGCGCAAATCCGGCTGGCGTGGCGGCAATCGCGCCAGTGGCCAGAAATTTATCCGGGATCAAGATCGTGCCGCGATCCAGCTCGCTGAAATGCTGGGGATCAAGCAGCCACGTCTTGAAGTCGTGCTTGAGATTTTCATCCGCGAGAATCCGATCGCGATCGATCTGGTTCTCGAGCGGCGCTTGCTCGAACGTCCGGGATTGTGCGTTGTAGTTAAACACCTTCAGGAGATAATCGGTGCGGAAATCGCGCACGGCTGATTTCGGCGCATGCGCAATCTGAAGATTGGTTTCGATACGGTCGATATTTTCAGGCCCGATCAGATCCAGCGGGCCGTCCTTCCCTGTCAATTTTTCCGCAAACGCCGCGCCGGTCAACGGCAAATCGCCTGCGGCGAGCCAGCGTCGCGCGATCTCCGCACATGTGATTGCCGCGCCGCCACCGTGGACTGCGTTATCGACCTTGGCTTTCAGCACGACGTTGAGCGTCATCGGCAGGCGCGACGAGGCCGCGCCCTCGCCCGTCTCGGGCACATCCGACCGCGTCAGACGGTAGATCAGCCTGATCTCACCGCAGCCTGCCTCCGACACATAGGCGCGGTCCATCCGGTTGACGATGCCCGACAGCACAAAGCGCGTGTCATCGGAATAAAGCAGCGCGCGATCGAACAGTTGAAAATCGAAGGAATTTCCGACGCCGATGGTTTCGTTCGGAAGCTCGGTCTTGTGCTTGACGATATATCGATCGAACTCGTCGTCGAGCGCCCTGCGGACGGGAGCCATCGATGGCAAGGCGAACAACTGGCTGTTGGTGATTGGCACGTCAGCCGATCGCGTCGGCTGCATGATGCGGGTAAGGCCAAATCTTCCGCGATCTAGTTCACGTAAAGCAAACGGATCGGTGATCGCAGTTCCGCGCTCCAGCGCCGCCGCGCTTTGCGCATGGCGCGCAGGCAGAACGCTGCACAGCAGAACCAGAAGGATGACAAAAAGCCGCACGCGGTGCTCAACTCCTGACCAACGCTCAGCCCGCAAACGCCAATTCAAGGCATCTCGCGGGCAGCGTTTTCTAATCAGGAAAATAGCCGAAAAGCCGACAGGCTGTCTCGCGGTGCTTCACGTCGCAGTGAAGCGACCGGCTGTCAGCGCGCTACGATCAGGCCTCTGCTGGTCACGACTACCCAGCGGCCATCCTGGCGCCTGATCGCATCGACCCGGCCGAGGCCCGGTACCGGATCGCCGGCATACACTTCGAAGATGCCCTGCCGTCCTTCGATCAAGGCGCCGCCATTGGCGACGTCACGCAGCAACCAGCCTTCCACCGTCGGCAGCCTGGCGACTTCGACCTTGGGCGCGGATGCCGGCACTGCCGCCGGGGCCGAAATTGAGCCCGTGACTTCTTTCGCGGCAACGGGCGCTGCCGCAGCTACCGGAGCGGGTGCGACGCGGAGCTTTTCCACGGTTTCGCTGAGCTTGGCGAGTTTGGCGGCCGGCTCGGCTTGCGCCTTCTCGACCTTGTCGAGGCGGTCGTTGGTCTTGTTGAACTGGGCCATGCCGAGTTTGGAGGTATGATCGACATTGGCCTTCAGCGCCTGGATGTCGGCGTCGATCCGCGCGACAGAGGCTTCGAGCGCTTGATTGCCGGCCGTCGCGGCGTCACCGCCAACAAAATGGCCAAGGCCCGCGGTCGCCAACGCGCCGCCGAGCGCGCCCGCCATCACTGCGAGTGCCATTACGGCGGCAAGTGCCGCGAACCGGCGTTTGCCGAACATTCCCTGGCTCGGCTTGGGTTCCACTTCCGGGCCGGCATCGTGGCTGTCCCATCGCTCACCGGATGACATGATCATGACCTTGCCCGGGATGCGCGGCGCCTCTGCCTTGGGGGCATCTGCTTTGGGAACATCGGGCTTGGGAGCATCAGACTTGGGAGCATCAGACTTGGGAACATCCTGCTCAACAGCATCAGCTTTGGGCGCGTTCGACTCCCGTGCTTCGCCTTGCTCGGGCACGAGCTTGGGAGACCTGACGTCGGTCGTTTCGTGCGCCGAAGCGGCCACCGGCTCGAGCGAGGCATCCGATGAAGTGGGAACGGCCGGCTCGGCACCGAGGGAACCGGGTTCACCGCTGGTCTGCTCAGCCTGTTGTTCGCTCACGTTCAAATTCTCCAGTAAAGGTTGACCATTTGGTAACTTTCATTGCTTGCGAAATCGTTACCGGTGGCGGGCTTACGAAAATTTTAGGAACTCGTCCGGCCCGGTTTCGACCTATAGCCAGCGCGACAACGGCGCCTCGGATTTGGCCCATGCTGCTCTGCGGCATAGCCTGGGGGGTTACCGACGCGTCGTTTGCGCAACCGCATTTCCCGACTAACATGGAGCGGCGGACCAGCCAGAAGGCAGAGGGCTCCATGGCCATCGAAAAGTGCATCAACGAATTTGATGTAGACGATGTCATTTTTGAGGAAGGCTCGACCGGGCGCGAGCTTTTCGTGGTGCTCGAAGGCAAGATCGACATCGTCAAGATCAGCGGCGCCAGCAAGACCGTGATCGTGACGCTCGGCAAGGGCGAATTCTTCGGCGAGATGGCGGTCATCGACGGCTCGTCCCGCTCGGCCACCGCGATTGCCGCCGCGCCGAACACCCGCGTGATGCGGATCAATCATGCGCGGTTCGTCTATCTGGTCAGTCAGCAGCCGGCGTTCGCGCTGATGATCATGGATGCGCTCAGCAAGCGGCTGCGGGCCTCCAATGCCGTCACCTTCAGAACGGCCAACCCATGAGTGACCGCAAGCCGAGCCCGTTTCCGATTCTGCTGAACAACGACGTCTGTTCGCTGATTCAGGCGGCCGAGGATGTCTACCAGATCCGTTTCAAGAACCGCGCCGCCAATGCCTATCTGGTGCGCGGCAAATCGCGAACCATCATGATCGACGTCGGGCTGTCGTCGAACTTCCCGCATTTGCTGGAATGCCTCAAACATGTCGGTTGTGCGCCGGACAAGATCGACATGGTGGTTCTCAGCCACGAGCATCTCGATCATATCGGCGCGGCCTATCATTTCGCTGGCCGCACCATCATTGCCGCGCATCGGCTCGCCGCCAACAAGATCATGCTGCGCGACGACTTCTCGATGCTGCGCAAGATGTTCAACGAACCGAATGTACCGATCAACATCGATATCTGGCTGGAAGAAGGAAACCTGATCGACCTCGGCAATTTTCGCCTCAACGTGATGTATACGCCGGGCCACACCTCGGCCTGCATCAGCCTGTTCGATCAGGACCAGGGACTGCTGTTCGCCGCCGACACCTTGATGCCCGGGGGCGTGATGGGCGGTGTGTTCGGATCCGGCAGTATCAGCGACTACATCCAGTCGCTGGAGCGGCTGAAGGGTTTGAATTCCAAGATTCTGCTGTCCGGACATGGCCGCTTGTCCGACACACCGCAGGACGATGTCAGGATCGCGATTGCGCGGTCCCATGGGCTGTTGTCGGACACCGCACAGTTGTTCGACGCGCTCGATGCGCGATCGAATTTCGAACCGATCATGCAATCGGTGCGCGACCTCAACAAGCTCGACGACGGCTAAAGCGCGGCCTTCGGTTAAGGCGTAGGGGGCTCTATCCCCGTCATTCCGGGGCGCGTCAGCGCGAACCCGGAATCTCGCGCTGACAACTTCTGGATTCCGGGTCCACGCGAAGACGCGTGTCCGGGACACGACACGTGTCCGGGAATGACGAGCAGTTCTAAATCACCACTGGCGCGTCCGGCAGTTCGTTCCGCCCGCCTCCATGAGCGGGAAAATACGTCGCCAGTTGCCGCGAAACGGCTTCGATTCCCTTGATGACGCCGCTCTCGAAGTTCGAGCGGCTGAATTCAGCTTCCATATCCGCGCAGATTTTTTCCCAACCCGCCGCACCGACCTTCGCGTCGATACCGCGATCGGCGATGATCTCGACGTCGCGATCGGCCAGCAACAGATAGATCAACACGCCGTTGTTGTGGGCGGTGTCCCAGATGCGCAGTTGCGAAAAGATGTCGAGCGCGCGCTCCCGCGCGGGCTGATCGCGGAACAGCGGTACACCGTCCAACGCACCTTCCACGACGAAGCGGATCTGGCCGGAATGGGTGGCCTCGCCCGCCTTGATCGCCTGCTCGATCGCAGCGAGCACCCTTGGCGGAAAAAGGCGCCGTGCCCGCCAGCGATGCTCGAGAAGATGCTTGCCGATGCGCTTGATGCCCATTACCAGCTCCCCGACGCGCCGCCGCCGCCAAAACTGCCGCCGCCGCCACTGAACCCGCCGCTGTCGCTCGAACTGCTGCCACCGGAAAACGAGCCGCCGCCGCTGGACCAGTTGCCGCTGCGGCCGCCCGGCGACCCGACGCTCTCGGCGAACAGTGCGAAGGCGAAGGCAATGACCGCGGCGATGAAGGCGAACACCAGCGATCCCACGGTGAACCACGCCAGCACACCGACGACGCCACCGATGCCGACCGAGCCGATCAACCTGCCCAGTATGGTCCGCAGGATCGCGCCGACTACGAAAACACCGAAGATGATGAGCGGATTGAACAGGATATCGAGACGGTCCTGGCCGCCAAAACTCTGCTGCGGCTCGGGCCTGGGCAATGGTTCGCCATCGACGACGCCCATGATCCGGTCGACGCCTGCGGAAATCCCTCCGGTAAAATCCCCGCTTCTGAATTTCGGCGTGATGATCTCATCGATGATGCGTCTGGCGGTGACATCGGTCAGCGCGCCTTCGAGCCCGTAGCCGACCTCGATTCGAAGCTTGCGATCATCCTTGGCGACAACGAGGATCGCCCCGTCGTCGATCTTCTTGCGCCCGATCTTCCAGGCTTCGGCGACCCGGATCGAATATTGCTCGATGGTCTCGGGCGCCGTCGTCGGCACGATCAGCACCGCGATCTGGCTGCCTTTCCGCGCTTCGAAATCCTTCAGCCTTTGTGTCAGCGAGGCGACATCGTCGCTGGCGAGCGTTCCGGTCTGGTCGACCACCCGCCCGGTGAGAGGCGGCACCGCGACGTCGGCGAGGGCCGCGAAAGCCCAGCACAGCAGCAGCGCAAGAAGGGAGGCTCTTGCAGCGTTCATCGTGGTCAATCCGGTGCTCCGATTCCGAAGTTCGCAAGCATTCGCGGCAACCTCTCCTGCGGACTTCGGAATCGGAGCATGGGTTGCCGGATTATTTTGCGGGCGTGGCTGGCGCCGGATTGAAATCCACCTTCGGTGCGGTCGAGATTTCCTTTTCGTTCTCGACCGAGAAATTCGCTTTCTCTTTGTATCCGAATGCCATCGCCGTCAGGTTGGTCGGGAACGTGCGAATCGTCACGTTGTAGTCCTGCACCGTCTTGATATAGCGGTTACGCGCCACCGTGATGCGATTCTCGGTGCCTTCCAGTTGTGACATCAGGTCGCGAAACAGCGCATCGGATTTGAGCTGCGGATAGTTTTCGGTCACCACCAGAAGCTTCGACAGCGCACTGGTCAATTCGCCCTGCGCCGCCTGGAATTTTGCGAATGCACTGGGATCGTTGATGAGCTCCGGCGTGGCCTGAATGCTGCCGACCTTGGCGCGGGCGTTGGTCACCCCGAGCAGCACATCCTTTTCCTGCTGCGCAAAACCTTTTACCGAATTGACGAGGTTAGGCACCAGATCGGCGCGGCGCTGATACTGATTCAAGACCTCGGACCAGCTCGACTTGACCTGCTCGTCATTGGTCTGGATCGCGTTGTAGCCGCAATTGGTGAGACTCAACGTAGCCAGCGCCGCCAGCACGGTCCAAAATCTGCGCATCGAATCCTCCCGTTGCAATGATTGCAAGGTATCAGAAGGATGCGATGTGGGCTGTAGAATTTTTGCACCGTCATTCCGCGATGCGCCTTCGGTCGGCAATTGCCGACCGAAGGCGACAGGCCCGGAATCCACTCCCGGTCCTGGTTATGGATTCCGGGCTCGCGCTTCGCGCGCCCCGGAATGACGATGGTTGGTTGCTTGCTAAAGAAACGCCTTCAAACCCGCGCCGCCTTCGCTTCCCTGATCGCCTGCCAGACTTTCAGCGGCGACAGTGGCGTGTTGAGCGTCTTGATGCCGAGTTCGCTCAGCGCGTCCATCACGCCGTTGGCGATGCAGGGCGGACCGCCGATCGCGCCGGATTCGCCACAGCCCTTGGCGCCCAGCGGATTGGTGCGGCACGGCGCGGAATCATCCAGCGTGACCTGGATCGGCGGAATATCGTCGGCGCGCGGAACGCAGTAGTCCTGGTAGCTCGCGGTCAGCAATTGTCCTTCTGAATCATAGGACACGCCCTCGTACAGCGCCTGACCGATACCCTGCGCGACGCCGCCGTGAACCTGTCCGGTCACCAGCATCGGATTGACGGCGACGCCGACGTCATCGACCGTGGTGTAGCGCACGACCTTGCTGACGCCGGTTTCCGGATCGATCTCGACTTCGCAGATATGCGTGCCATTAGGCCAGCTCGGCCCGTCGACTTCGCCCTCGCTGTCCACGCTCAGGCGCGCGCCGTTTTCGCCTTTCGCGATATCGAACAGGCCGATCCGCTTGTCGGTGCCGACCACCGTAAGCCAGCCATCGCGGTATTCGATGTCTTCGACGGAAGCCTCTAACATGTTCGACGCCTTCTCGCGCGCCTTCGCGATCAGATCGTTGGTCGATACCGCCACGGCGGTGCCGCCGACGAACAGCGAGCGCGAACCGACGCTGCCAAATCCCGTGGCCAGATCGGTGTCGCCCTGCACCACATCGATCTTGTCCATGGGGATGCCGAGCGACGCCGCCACCATCTGCGTGTAGGTGGTCTGCAGCCCCTGCCCCATCGCTTGCGTGCCCGAATGCAGGATGATGCGTCCCTCTGCCGTGGCATGCAGGCTGACCTTTTCGGTATGCGCGCGCCCGCCGGTCCATTCGATGTAGCTGGTCAGGCCACGGCCGTAGAGCAGTCCTTTTTTCTTTGCCGCCTTCTTGCGCGCGGCAAAACCATCCCAGTCCGCAAGCTCGGACGCGCGCTCCAGCATGTGTGCGAATGCGCCGCTATCGTAGACCTGACCGACGGCGTTGGTGTAGGGCAGTTGTGCGGGCTTGATGTAGTTTACTTTTCGAATGGCACGCGGGTCCATACCGATCTGCCGTGCCGCGGCGTCCATCAGCCGTTCGACCACAAATACGCCCTCCGGCCGGCCCGCGCCGCGATAGGCGCCGACCGGCGCGGTGTTGGTCATGACCGCCTTGATCTCGTAGTGAATGAGCGGGAGGTCGTACACGCCGGACTGCACGAAGGGGCCAAGCACCAGGGGAATGATGGCGCCGGTGCCGGTGAGATAGGCGCCGGTGCCGCCGACCGAGCGCACCCGATAGGCCTGCACGCGGCCTTTGGCGTCGAGCGCGAATTCGCCGGTCGAGGTCAGATCGCGGCCATGGGTGCCGCCGACGAACTCATCGGTGCGATCGCCGCGCCAGCGCACCTTGCGCCCCAATTTGACCGCGGCATAGGCGACGATACCGTCCTCCGGATAGAGGCTGGTCTTCTGGCCGAAGCCGCCGCCGATGTCGCCGACCAGCACACGCACGCTTTCCTTCGGCCGCTTCAGCACGGCTTCGGCGAGAAGGTCCCGGGTCGAGCCCGGCGTCTGCGACTGTACGTACAGGGTCAGCCGTCCGGATTTCTTGTCGACCTCCGCAATGGTTGAGCGCGGCTCCATGGCCGAGGGGATCAGCCGCTGGCTGACGAGATCGAGCGAGACCACATGCGCGGCCTTGGCGAAAGCCGCTTCGACCGCGGCCGCGTCGCCATAGCTCATCGCCGCCGCGATGTTGTCGGGCACATCAGCCCATACCGCCGGTGCGCCCGGTTTGGTCGCCTCGATGGGATCGACCACCGATGGCAGCACGTCATATTCAACCGAGATCGCCTCCGCCGCCGTCTGCGCTGCGACCCGCGATGTCGCGACCACGGCCGCGATCGGCTCGCCGGCAAAGCGCACGATTTCATGGGCCAATAGCCGGCGCGGTGGCGCCGTCATCGGCGAGCCGTCGGGCCGCTTGAAAACCAATAGCGTTGGGAGGGTGCCGATATCGTCGGCAATCAGATCCGCGCCGGTGTAGACGGCTTCGACGCCCGGCACGTCGGATGCGGCCTTGGTATCGATCGACACAATTTTCGCATGGGCATGCGGCGAACGCAGCACATGCAGCCACAGCGCGCCGTCTTCCGGCTTGTCGTCGATGAAATGCCCCTTCCCGGTCAATAGCCTCTGATCTTCAAGGCGCTTGACCGGCTGGCCCGCACCGAAACGCATATTGCCGGGAAGAATATTCATCAGTTTGTCCTTCAATTCCTTCGTTCGATTGGGCGGGTTTTAGCCGATAGATATAAGCAAGGTACAGGCCATCCGCTGGGTCGCAGCACCCTAGAATCGTCATGGCCGGGCTTGACCCGGCCATCCGCGTCTTTCTCGGTTTGAATGCCCCAAGACGTGGATGCCCGGGACAAGCCTCGGGCATGACGAGTTGTGGATCAAAACTGTCGCCCGGTTACCCGATATCCCGCAACACCGCTTCGACCGCCTTGTGCTCCTCCGCCGTCAAAGCGGCCTGAGGGGCTATGGGATCGCCGACCTCGTAACCCTGGATCGCAAGCCCGGCCTTGATGCAGGCTGCCAGATTGTAGCGCGCGAAGGCTTCGTTGATGCGCCATAGCCGCCGCTGCAAGACCAGCGCTTCGTCCCAGCGCGCGGCCTTGCAAAGACTGTAGAGTTCGACGCTTTGCCGCGGAATGAGGCAGGCCGGTCCCGCCATCCAGCCGACCCCGCCGATCAGCATCACCGCGGCCGGGATATGCGCGGAGGCCGAGAACACTTTGATGCTGTCGCCGCAGCGGTTCATGATCGACAACAACCGCCCGGTGTTGGTCGAGGCATCCTTGATGTAGCGGATGCGCGGATGGGCGGCGAGCCGCGCGATAACGTCAAGCGTGAGATCGGAACGCTGGAATTGCGGATTGGTGTAGATCACCACGGGAATATCGACTGCGTCGGCAATAGCGCGAAAATAGGATTCGACCTGCGCTTCCCCGAGCGGGAAATAGGCTTCCAGGATTGCCAGAATGCCGTCGGCGCCGAGCTTCTGATACGACTTCGCTTGCGCAACCGCATCCGCCGTCGAAGTCGAGGCGACGCCGGCGACCACAGGCACACGTCGCTTGGCGGCCTCGATCGTCGCCTGCACCACCGCCAAGCGTTGCGCGTTATTCAAATAGGCGAACTCGCCGGTCGAGCCGAGCGGCGTCAGCCCGTGCACGCCGGCTTTGATGAGATCGTCGCAGAGCCGGCCAAGCACTCCTGTGCGGATTGTCCCGTCGGCGTTGGCAGGCGAGACCAGATAAGGAAAGACACCGTGGAAATCGGTCATGGTCGGGAGCGGGCCTCAGGAATTCGGTCTGGGCATCGATAAAGCCTTCGCATGGCCGGCTTGTCTAGCGCTTCTTGCGGACGCTTCTCATCTCGCGACGTTCAATCAGCGTCGGGTGTAACAGTGGAATCCGCCGTAAATTCCGGACCGGTCCCGCTCGAAACCGATGGCGCTTCGTTCCTCGTCGCGACGCCAGATCTGCTGAAGCGGCGCGAGTTCGGCGCTTTCCAGCGGAGACTCCTTGCCCGCGGTGCGGAAGATCACGCGAACGTCGTCACTGCCGGAACGATCGATCGCATTCCAAAGCGCACGAATCTCCTCCGGCGCCATCCAATCCTGCGAGTCCAGCAAAACGACAGCATCGATCTGCCGCGCCGGAAGGCCTTCCAGGAACAGCCGAAGGTTGGCGTGGACTGGAATGATCAATCCCGCGCCGTTGCGCATGCGTTCGAATTGACTGCTCTGCAAATAAGGCGGCAGGCAGCAATCGCCAGGACCGGGATAACTGCGATGCAGCGCCTGCCATGCAAAATAATTTGTCTCGTTCGGGTGACCGTTGATCAACCGCAACAGCCGCTCATGGAGTACTTCGTTGAGCGGCGCGCCGCCTCCCAGCAGGGCCCGCTGCTGGGGTGGAATACCCAGGCTGAACAGCAAGGCTGGGGTGCCGGTAATCAGGGTGGCCAATGGCGAATGAAACAGCCGATGCAGACGGCCCAGCGCTTGAATGCGTTCGGGGGCGTCGGTTTTCCCGTTCAGCAATGCCGTGAGATCGATCCGGGCGAATTTTGCCAGCACGTGGGCAAGACCGATAAAGCGGCCGAGCATTCCATGGCGATAGAACCCGTCCGTGAAATAGGCATGCCGCGGCCGCCCCATAACATTGCGCTTGTCCCAGTAAGCCCGCGCATCGGCGTCGAGCCAGAGCCACAGCCGGTCGCGATAGAGCGCGGAGTTGGAAGGCGAAGCGGCCTCGCCGAAGAACTGCCAGAAATCGGCGTATTTGGAGAAGGCGCGCAGGCCCGCGAGCTTGAGTTTGAGCAGCGAAAGGTGCGCTTCATTGAGGTCGACGGCGAAAACCTGGGCGGGTTGGGCCGCGAGATATGATAGCGCGTTGCATCCGCCGGATGAAATGGTGACGATGGTCGATCCCACCGGCAATTGCAGCGCCGCAAGATCGGCTTCCGGGTCCTCCCATATCTGGGTGTAGACCAGGCGGCGAAACCAGAATGCGAAAAGCCTGTCCCAAACGGTCGATTCGTCGTGACCTCTGCTGTTGCGGACCGCGTCCGCGATAAGCTGCGTGTTCATCCATTCCTCGAATCAGCAATCTGACGAGCGTATCGCGCGCTCGCTGCAGTTTTGCGACAGCAGGACGAAGTGGAGGCAGCCTGCGATCGGTTCCTCAGCCGCATTTTCGCAATCGGTTGCGATGCTGCGTTCGCTGTCACACCCTTGTCGTGCGAACATCGCAAGGGAATAGACAATCACACGCGATACGAGGTGCATGGATGCCTGCATATTCCTCCGATATCGGCGCAGATGCCTCGTGGCCGGTCGAAGCAACGCGCCGGATGAACCGGATGTACCGCCGGCAACGGCACATTTACGACGGAACCCGGCGATACTACCTGCTCGGCCGTGATCAGTTGATCGCCAGCCTGCAACCCGACGCCGGCGCAAATGTCCTGGAGATCGGTTGCGGAACCGGAAGGAACCTGGTGCTTGCCGCCCGGCTTTATCCCCAGGCGCGGTTCTTCGGCATCGATGTCTCGACCGAAATGCTGACGTCGGCGATCACGGCCATTTCGCGGCGAGGCTTGACGCCTCAAATTCGCGTCGCGCATGCCGACGGAGCGGCATTCGATCCACAGAATTTGTTCGGCATCCCGTCGTTCGACCACGTGATGATTTCCTACAGTCTTTCCATGATTCCGGACTGGCGTCGGGTTCTCGAAGCGGCCGCAAGCCGCCTCACGCCTGGCGGTCGTCTGCACATTGTCGATTTTGGCAATCAGGAACGATTGCCGGGGCTGCGCATGCTTCTGTTGCGGTGGCTTGCGATGTTCGATGTCACGCCGCGCGACAATCTCGAGCGCGTATTGTCAGATATAGCTGGCAGCTCCGGCGCCAGGCTGAAGTTCGAACGTCCGTTCCGTGGTTATGCCCAATACGCCGTGCTGACGTTTCCATCGGAGCCCAGGATACTGTGACTGCATGGCTCGCATTGATTGCCGCAGGCTTGCTTGAGATCGCCTGGGCATTCGGTTTGAAATATTCCGACGGCCTCACCCGATTTTGGCCGACCGCTGCAACCCTGGTCGCGATCGCACTGAGTTTTGGATTGATGGCTCTCGCATTGCGGTCAGTGCCGTTCGGCACGGCCTATGCCGTTTGGACCGGGATTGGCGCCGTTGGCAGCATCATCGTTGGAATGCTGGTCTACAGCGAGCCGACCGACCCGGTTCGAATCTTGTGCCTCACGCTGATCGTGGCGGGAATGGTTGGGCTCAAGCTCAATTCGCCGGTGTGAGACAACCAATTTATTTCGCGCAAATTGTTTTACGCAAATTGTTTCACGCGGATTTTTTCGCGCGCAGACCTCTCCACGCTTCCACGCCGCCGAACAAGCCAAGCGCTATCACAAAAGGAAGGAAGTGATAGAGGAACCGGAACATCAGCAGGCCTGCAATCAGCGGCTCCTTGTCGTCGCCGCCCAGTCCAACCAATATCGTTGCGTCGAACACGCCGATCCCTGCCGGCGTATGACTGGCAAAACCCAGTAATGTTGCGGCGATGAAAACGACGGTCAGGTGAAATATCCCGATATGGGCCTCGGGTGGAATCAGCACATACATCGCCAGCGCCGCAGCGCCGAGATCGAAAATTCCGATTCCGATCTGCAGCAACACCATGGGCCCGGAAGGAAGCCGGACCGGCCATCGCTGGGTGCCGAAACTTCTGGGCGAGCGCCAACTCCAGACCAGGAAGGCGACGACCCCGAGCAGCAGCGCTGCCGCCAGCAATCGGTTGACCGACGGCGGCAGATGTTCGAACAGGCTGATGGCGCCGGGATCGCTGAGCAGGCTCAGCCCGAACGCCGTCAGATTGCCCAACCAGAATGTGAGCCCGGTCAGAAAGCAGATGTTCGCCACGTCGGTCGCGCCGAGGCCGTTGCACGAATAGATCCGATAGCGGATCACCGGCGAGATCAGCGCAACCGCGCCGATGCCGTGCGCGATCGGGTAACTGGTGAAACTCGCGAGCGCTGCGATCCGGTACGGAACGTCGGTGCGCCCGATCGTGCGAAGCGCCAGCCAATCGTAAAGCGTCAAACTGCCGTAGGAAGCCACCACCAGCAACAGCGCCAACGCAATCATGCCATTGCTGGTGCGCTCAACGACCGCGGCGACTTCGCCGTAATCGACGTGCTTGAGCGCATGCGTCAGCGCAAAGATGGCCCCCGCAGCGATGGCGACACTGACGACAACGCCGAGGCCCTTCAATCGGGCGCTGCTGAAAAGCGGCTTCTGCAGCACAATGATTTTCAGGGTAAATATCCATTCCGGCGACGACTCAATTGTCGCGCCGCCTGATTCGGCTCAGTCGATACACCCATTGACACGTTGATGTGACAATCGCGTTACCGGCGATCCCGAATCCACAACGGTTCCAGAACATAGCGATTCTAAAAGCGTTCCCCCGTCTAATCGAAATCCGGACTCATTGTGGTCGCATCCCGTTCACGCTGTCTTTGTAAGAAACGCGCGAAATAACCAACCTGTCGAGGCACCATGAACGCGGAATTCGACTACGACCTCACGCCGGATCAATGGGAAGCGCTTAAAACGCTTCGGCTTCCTGCATCAGAACGCCGCACCTTGAATCGATTCGTTGTCGAGGATCTCGCCGCGCTTCAACTTGCCACACTGATTGACGATTGCCCGGTCATCACGCAGAGAGGCCGCAAGGTGCTGATCAGAGGCTCGTCACGATTGTGGGACGTGGCGGCCTGAGATCTCTGCTGATCATTCTGCAGTGACGACAATGTTGTTCGCGATGAATTGCTGATCGCGGATTTTTTACCGTTTCATTCGTGAGCGTCACGTCGTTGCGAGTGAACCTCTCTCATTGAACATATTCATCGAGCCGTCACCAAGCACTGCTGCAGTAGCACTCGTTATCCAAGCGATAACGGGTGCGAAGACGGTGCCTTTGCCGCGCGCGTTCTTGTCCATCGCGGCACAAATCTTCTCCGCATTCTAAAATCAAGAAAATGGAGAATGAAATGAAATCGGTTCCGGGGAAAATTGCTACGCCAGTAGCGTTCGTGACTCTGGCGGCGTCGGCCGCTATGCTGCCGTCCGCAGCAGATGCGGCAGACTATTGCTACAACTCGGCTACCGGCGGATCGAGCTGCAGCTTTTCGAGCATGGAGCAATGTCGCGCGATGGCGCTAGGTCGGGCCGGCTGGTGTTCGCACATCATCGACTGGAGCGCAGCCCCGGGCAACGGCGGCAGTTTCGCCTACGACCGGAGGGGCAGCCGCCGGAAGCCGGTTGCGCCTCCGAGCGATATGCCGGTCAAAGGCGAAGGCGGGTGGTAAGCACTAAGAGCAGTAAGCCATAAGAAAAAGGAGAGCCCTTCAGACGAATACCGCCTGAAGGGCTTCGAACGACTTGATGAGAAGAAGATGAGACGACGCGCGGAATGAACTTTATTCCGCGGCTTCCGCGAGATCCTCGGACTGCTTGTTGTAATCGTAGACCACGCGGCCATAGGGCAGCGTCAGGTCGGCGAGGAAATGATGCGCACCGACCACGCGCCGCACCGGAAAATCGGCTACCGGCGCGTTGACATGCGGCACCAGGTGAAGCCGGCCGGGCCCAATCCATGATCCCTTCACCACGATATCGGTCAGGTTGATCGCGACCAGTTGGCAGACTTCCGCCCGGCCATCGACGCCCGGAATCAATTTCAGATTGATTTGCGTCTTTGAGAGCGTCGCACGCGTCAACTCACCATTGCCCGCCATGGCCTCGTGCTTGTAGCCCATGGTGCCCATGGCGACGAGCTGGTTGGCGTATTCGAGCGTGCCGGTCAGCGTGTCCTTCACCACATCGAGTTTCGGGTGGGCGTACTTCTTGGGGAAGCCCCAGATCTCGCGGCCGGCAGCAATCGGCGGATCATCGTCGAGATACATCTGCGAAACGAAATTGACGTCTTCGCCGTTCAGGCGCGCCGGGATCACCAACCCGGACTCGGTGTAGCTCCCGAAACCTGAGCTGTCCGGCATCTTGATCCACTCATAATGCACCAACGGCTGATCGACCGGCTCAAGCGGTTCGGGCAAGCCGGCGCGGATCAGGTCCGGATCGGTCTCATAGGTGATGACCAGGAATTCGCGATTGACGAAGCGATACGGTCCCGCCGGATAGCTCGGGCCCGCCATCGGCATCGATGGAAGCTTGAGAACATCTGCCTTGCGCATCGGATGACCTTTTCAGTGAGCCGTCCAGCCGCCAGCGGCAGGCAGCGTGGTGCCGGTGATCGATCGGTTGTCGGTTCGAAGGGAATTTCGCCGAATGCCGGTTAATGTCGGCAACCCCGACTAATTGCTAGCGTCTGTCTTTGACAGAGATGTGAAGAGCTTGCTCCCAGCTCACGAAATCCTAACCGAGCCCGCCAAGTCAGTCGCGGCACATGCCGATAAAGAAGCCGTTGTCACAACAGCGTCATCGCATTTCTGAATTCTCAGTTAGAATTCCAACCGCAAAGCTTGGGGCAGCAAATTATGGATGCGCGAACGCCAGACCAGGATACTGCCGCTTCAGCGCATTGGCGAGCCGACCAATGCGATCGGATCGCGCTGGTCCTGCAAGGTGGCGGCGCATTGGGCGCCTATCAGGCCGGCGTCTATCAGGCCCTGCATGAAGGAGGCATGGAGCCGGACTGGGTGTGCGGTGTGTCGATCGGCGCCATCAACTCTGCAATCATCGCAGGCAATCCGCCGGAGCGGCGTCTCGAAAGGCTTCAGACTTTCTGGGAACGCATCACGGCGCGCAAGGTGTGGCACTACACGCCGGATGGCGACATCTACCGCGAGGCCCGCAATTTCGCGAGCTCGATGATGACGACGACGTTGGGGCAGCCCGGCTTCTTCAAGCCGCACGATGTCAATCCGTGGTTCAGTCCCGCCGGCGCGAAAACCGCGACCAGCTATTACGATACAGGGCCTTTGCGCGAGACCCTGCTGGAGCTGGTGGACTTCGATCTGATCAATGCGCGCAAGATCCACTTTGCTGTCGGCGCCGTGAATGTCCTGACCGGCAATTTCCTGTATTTCGACAACAAGAAGGAAGTGATCGGGCCCGAACATGTGATGGCGAGCGGCGCATTGCCGCCTGCGCTTCCGATGGTGAAAATCGGCACCGATCACTTTTGGGATGGCGGCATCGTTTCCAATACACCGCTTCAGCATCTGCTGGATCAGGACGACAGGATGAATTCGCTGGTGTTCCAGGTCGACCTGTTCAGCGCGCGCGGCGTGTTGCCGCGCGATATCCAGGACGTTCTGGCGCGGCACAAGGACATCGTTTATTCCTCGCGCACCCGCCACAACACCGATGTCTACAAGCGCATGAATAATCTGAAGGCGGACTTCTACAAGGCGCTGCTAAAAATCCCGGAAGATCAGTTGAGCGATCAGGAACGCGCGTCGCGCGATCACCTTGCGCATCTGCCGGGGATTACCATCCTGCAGATGATCTATCAGCAGAAAACCTACGAGGGCGATTCGAAAGATCATGAATTCTCGGCCACCTCGATGCGCGAGCACTGGCAGAGCGGCCTTGACGACACCAGGCGAACCCTGAAACGCCGCGATTGGCTGGCATTGCCGGAAGACGGCATGGGCATCGTCGTTCACGACGTGCACCGCGAACGGGATTATTGACCGCAATCAAAACAGCCTTTCACCACAGCGATTTCTGCGCGCGTTCCGGCCATTCCCGGTCATAGCTCGCACCGCCGACGCGGTTCTCGCTCATCTCGGCCAATATCTGACCGGGTGTCGGCAAGCTCCGGGGGTCGACCCGCTTGTCGGGATTCCACAGGTCGCACCGGACGATGGCACGGGCGCACTGAAAATAAATCTCATCCACAGCCATGACGATGATCGTACGCGGCGCCTTGCCGTCCATTCCAAACGAGTTCAGCAAATCCGGATCGACCGACACCTGCGCGCGGCCGTTGACGCGCAGCGTGCTGCCGGAGCCTGGAATCAAAAACAGCAGCGCGATCCTGGGATCGCGCACGATGTTGCGCAGCGAATCGACCCGGTTGTTGCCACGGCGATCGGGCATCATCAGCGTCTTTTCGTCGTGAACCCTGACGAAGCCGGGCACATCGCCGCGCGGCGAGCAATCCAGCCCCTCCGGCCCGCATGTCGCCAGTGCAGCGAACGGCGACTTGTCGATCAGCACGCGATATGGCGGCGTTACCCTGTCGGCGACCTTGACGGTGGAGGCATCGTTCGGGAGACCGTAGATCGCCTCCAATTCCCCGATCGTTGCGATGATCGACATTACTGTTCTCCCGCCGTTCTCCCGATATCAGCGCTTCAGCGCTGCCGCCCTCGCCGCCTCACACACCCCTGATGATCTGGACAAGCTCGCGCGCATGGTCTTCGGCGCGCCCGATATTGACGATGGTCACATCAGGTGCGGCTGCGACGCCATCGACGGCGCGGCGGAGCCTGTCCGCGACGAGGCCATCGCTGCTTCGCGCCCGCGCGGCCAGGCGTTCGGCGAGGACTTCGGGCGGCGCGGTGACCGAGACCACGG
The DNA here is from genome assembly GCA_028290305.1 of Bradyrhizobium sp. The sequence continues at coordinate 19,639 of JAQGKC010000189.1, read as the reverse complement.
TGACATCGGCATAGGCGCGGCGCATCGTATCCACCACCGCACGCGATACATTGGCGACGACCGTGCGGCCGGCGCAAAGCTCGCTATCGATCAAGCGTGGCAGCCCATAACAATGGCCATGCGCTTCCCAGTGCATGGCGAAATCGCCGCGCGCGCGTGCCTGCCGGAAGGCCTCGAGGCTGATCTGCTCATTGTCCTCGGAGGGTGATGCTTCCCGCGTCACCAGGCGGCGGGGAAAAACGATACTGCCGCCATCGGCACAGGCGGCCTGCGCCAATTTGAGCAGCGTATCCTTGCCGGCCCCGCTCGGACCGACCACCAGAATGAGCCGGCCCGGCCCGATCGCCGCCGGCCGATGGCCGGATATCGTCGGCGCTTCCGTCACGCCACGCGACGTCCTTCTCGCCAAACGCTGCGCACCACCGGGACATCGCGCGCGACATGCACGCGGATCAGATCGGCGCGCTTGCCGATCGCGATCTCACCGCGATCGGAGAGGCCGACCGCTTCCGCGGGCGTCTTGGTGACGGTGCGGACGGCGGCGGCGAGATCGATCGCTGGTACGCGTTGCGGCAATTGCAGCGCCGCCATCAACAGGCTCGAGGGAATGTAATCGGATGACATAATATCCAGCAATCCTTCGCGGGCGAGATCCACCGCGGCAATGTTGCCGGAATGCGAGCCGCCGCGCACCACATTCGGCGCCCCCATCAGGATGCCGATGCCGGCCTGATGCAACCCACGCGCGGCTTCCATCGTGGTCGGAAATTCCGCCACCGAAACGCGATCGCGTATCGCGTCGGTGACATTCTCGTCCGTGGTGTCGTCGTGACTGGCGAGCGGTATCTCGTATTGCTGCGCCAGCGCCACGATCTGGCGCATATTGGTTGCCGCATGCGCCTTCTGATAGGCAAAACGTCTTTCGAACAGCGTGTCGAGTTCGGCGTCGGTCATCCCGGCGCCCTTGCCGCGATAATAATCGCGCAGCTTGCCTTCGTCGCGAAACTGGCGTTGCCCCGGCGTGTGGTCCATCAGCGACATCAGGCGCACGTCCGGCCGTCCCACCAGTTCCTTGGCCTCCTCGACGACGCTCGGCATCGGGATTTCGCAGCGCAGATGCAGGAAATGATCAGCGCGCAGCAAATCGGCCGCGCGCGCCGATGCGATGGCCTCGGCCAGCAGGCCTGCCCGCCCGTCAACTTCCTCGGCGCCGTCCTCGCGCCAGACCCGCAGCGAATCCAGCACCGTGGTGATGCCCGATGTCGCCAGCTGCCCGTCGTAGGAGACCACCGCGGCGATCGGATCCCAGAATACTTTTGGGCGCGGCACATAATGCGCCTCGAGATGATCGGTGTGCAGTTCGACCAGGCCGGGCATGATCAGATCGCCGCCGGCGTCTTCGCTGCCTGCCGGCGAGTTTCCCTCACCATGTCCGGCAACGCGTCCATCGGCAAAAGCGATCCAGCCGCGCGCGATCACGCGATCCGCCAGAACGATCCTGGCGTTGCCGAGTACGGTATCAGATCCGTTCGAAGTCATCTCAAGCGTCTTCCTTCATGCCGCGGCGGCAAACGATGTCACGTCGACGATCCGGTCGGCGATCAGATGACGTATCTCATCGTCATGGACGATAGCCACCATGGCGACGCCTGCGCGCTTCTTTTCATCGATCAGATCCACCACCACGCCGCGATTGGCAGCATCGAGCGAAGCGGTCGGCTCGTCGAGCAGCAGGATCGGCAGATCGGAAATAAATCCACGCGCAATATTGACGCGCTGTTGCTCGCCGCCGGAGAAAGTCGAGGGCGGCAGTGTCCACAGCCGCTCGGGGATGTTCAGGGTTCGCAGCAAGCTCCCGGCTTGTTTGCGCGCCTCGGGACGCGCCGTCCCGTTCACGATCAACGGCTCGGCTACCACGTCGATGGTCGCAACCCGCGGCACCGCCCGCAGGAACTGGCTGACATAGCCGATGGTGGCGCGGCGGACGCTGAGGACCTGCCGCGGCTCGGCCTTGGCGAGATCGATCTGCACGCCTTCGTGACGGATGCCGATACGGCCGCCATCGCAACGGTAATTGCCGAAGATCATCTTCAGGATCGAGGATTTGCCTGCGCCGGACGGCCCTGCCAGCACGACGCATTCGCCGGGATCGACGTGAAACGAGACATCGCGCACCACTGGCAGTTCGATCCCGCCCTGCAGATGCATGACGAAGGTCTTTTCGGCCTTGCTGATTTCGATCATCGCAGTCATTGGCGCACTCATGCCGGCAAAATCGAGGAGACGAGCAACTGGGTGTAGGGCTCGCGCGGATCGTCGAGCACCTGATCGGTCAGCCCGGTCTCGATAACGCGGCCTCCCTTCATCACCATCACCCGATGCGACAACAGCCGCGCTACCGCGAGATCATGGGTGACGACGATCGCCGCCAACCCCAACTCGCTCACCAGGTTGCGCATCAGGTCGAGCAGGCGCGCCTGCACCGATACATCGAGGCCGCCGGTCGGCTCATCCATGAATACGAGACGCGGCTCGGTCACGAGATTGCGTGCGATCTGAAGCCGCTGGCGCATGCCGCCTGAATAGGTCCGTGGCGCATCGTCAATGCGGTCGATATCGATCTCGACCCGCTCCAGCCAGGACGACGCGGTGTCCCTGATACGGCCATAGTGATTCCAGCCGACCGCCATCAGCCGCTCGCCGACATTGGCGCCGGCCGACACCGCCATCCGCAAACCCAGCGCGGGATCCTGGTGCACATAGCCCCAGTCGGTGCGAAACAAAAACCGCCGCTCGGCTTCGCCCAGCGCCGCGAGATCGCGCATCACCCCGTCGCGCATCCGGTACGACACACGTCCCGCGCTGGGCGCAAGCTGCGCCGACAGCAATTGCAGCAAGGTCGACTTGCCCGAGCCGGATTCGCCGACGATCGCCAGCACCTCGCCGGGATAGAGGGCAAAGGAGATGTCGCGGCACGCCACGAGCCGGCCATAGGATTTGCTCAGGCCTTCGGCCGTCAGCAGCGGCTGGTCGTTGTCCTGTGCTGCGTCTTCACGCTTAGCCATGCGCGCTCTCCTTATGCGGAGCTGCGCTTTCGCTGCCGCGGTGACCCCTCGTCTGGCGGGTCTCGCAGTAATCCGTGTCGGAGCAGACGAACATCCGGCTGCCCTTGGCGTCGGTGACGATCTCATCGAGGTAAGAAGCATCGGCGCCACACAGCGCGCACGGCGCGTCGAAACGGTAACGCGTGAACGGATGATCCTCAAAATCCAGCGATACCACCGAGGTGTGGGGCGGGATCGCATAGATCCGCTTTTCACGGCCGGCGCCGAACAGTTGCAGCGCCGGACAATTGTCCATCTTCGGATTGTCGAATTTCGGCGTCGGCGACGGGTCCATCACGTAGCGCTCATTCACCTTCACCGGATAGGCATAGGATGTGGCGATGTGACCGAAACGCGCGATGTCTTCGTAGAGTTTGACATGCATCAGCCCGTATTCGCCGAGCGCGTGCATCCGGCGCGTCTCGGTCTCGCGCGGCTCAAGGAAACGCAGCGGTTCGGGGATCGGCACCTGATAGACCAGTACCTGCCCGCCATGCAGCGGCGCTTCGGGAATGCGATGCCTAGTCTGGATCACGGTAGCGTCGGCGGTGTTCGTTGTCGTCGCCACGCCCGCGGTCTTGGCGAAAAACTTGCGGATCGAGATCGCGTTGGTGGTGTCATCGGAGCCCTGATCGATCACCTTCAGCACATCATCGGGACCAAGGATCGCGGCCGTCACCTGCACGCCGCCGGTGCCCCAGCCATAGGGCATCGGCATCTCGCGGCTGGCGAACGGCACTTGATAACCGGGAATCGCGATTGCCTTCAGGATCGCTCGGCGGATCATCCGCTTGGTCTGCTCATCGAGGTAGGCGAAATTATAGGTCGGCGCGTTCATTCGGCGGCTTCCTGCATCGGCGACGAACTATCCGCCGCCTCGGCGAACTCCTTGCGCAGTTTACGCAACAGGCCGAGTTCGGACTGGAAGTCCACATAATGCGGCAGCTTGAGATGCTCGACAAAGCCGGTCGCCTGCACATTGTCGGAGTGCGACATCACGAATTCCTCGTCCTGGGCGGGAGCGAGAACTTCTTCGCCGAGTTCTCGGGCCCGCAGCGTGCGGTCCACCAGCGCCATCGACATGGTCTTGCGTTCGCTGTGCCCGAAGGCGAGACCGTAACCGCGCGTAAAGCACGGCGCCTCGGTGGCCGAGCCCTTGAACTGGTTGACCATCTGGCATTCGGTCAGCGTGATCGATCCAAGCGGAACAGCGAAACCGACATCTTCGGCGGCAAATTCCACTTCGACTTCACCGAGCCGGATTTCGCCGGCAAATGGATGGTTGCGGCCGTAGCCGCGTTGCGACGAATAACCCAGCGCAAGCAAAAAACCTTCATCGGCGCGCGCCAGGTTCTGCAGCCGCAGATCGCGGTCCGCGGGGAAACTGAGCGGCTCGCGTGTGAGATCACCCACTGGCGAATCAACATCTGCTTTGGGCGAAGGCTCAATCAAACCGTCGCGGCCGAGAATGTCGGTGACGCGCGGCATCGCTACGGGGGATGCCTCCGATGTTGCGGGCGGTTCGGGAACCAGGCCGTCGGCCAGTTGCGGATCGAGCAGGCGATGGGTGTAGTCGAAGGTGGGACCGAGAATCTGACCTCCCGGAATGTCCTTGAACGTCGAGGAGATTCTACGCCGCACCTGCATGTCAGCGGTATCGACCGGTTCGGTCGCGCCGAACCGCGGCAATGTGGCGCGGAAAGCCCGCACCAGAAAGATCGCCTCGATCATGTCGCCGCGGGCCTGCTTGATGGCGAGCGCTGCGAGTTCGCGATCATACAGCGAGCCCTCGGTCATGACGCGATCGACGCCAAGGCTGAGTTGCTCGGAGATCTGGGCGAGCGAGACTTCCGGAACCTCACGATCGCCACGGCGCTCATGCGCCAGCAGCCTATGGGCGTTCTCGATGGCGCGCTCACCGCCCTTGACGGCGACATACATGCTTAGTCTCCCTTCGCGACGAGCCGCGCGGTGCGCGGGATCGCAACAATGGTATCCTCGGCCACCAGCACGACATCGATGCCGCGCGGAAACAGCGCGGCGTTAATGGTAAGCCGCCCGAACAAATCCGTGGGCTGAATCGAGGCCTGCAAAACCGCAGTGCCGTCGATGCCGGGGCCGCGCAATTCGAATGTGGGACCTTGCGCCAGGCTTTCGATCTGCAGGATCAGCGTGGTTGAACGATCGGGGTATTTATTGCTGCCGAACGAAAAGCGATCCAGAGGAGGAAGCGCGCTGGCATCACCTGCCACCGCGAAACTGCAGATGGAGGAATCTCCGACTACCGGTGCGCTGGTGTGAAATTTGAGCCATTTCGCGACATCCGACGTCTCGGCCATCAGCGGATCGAGCCACACCGGCGTGTCGTGATCGAACAATGTCAGCGCAATGGCGGCGGTGCCGCGCATCATCGCGGCAGGCGTACCGGCGGCGGCTACGATGCGCTGGACGCTGCCCGGGCGCGCCATCGCATCCATCACGGAACGGAACGTCGACTGCGCCGACAACACCTTGTCCGCAAATCCTGCCGGCAGTTCGGCAACTGTTGTCATCGCTCAGCCCTCACCGCGCACCAGCGTGTAGAAATCAACCCGCGTCGCCGCGGTCTCCGCCGCTGTTCGGTTCTGTTCGGAGATCATCTGCGTTCGCAGCGGTCCCACGATTTTTGCCTCTACGGCATCTGCATATTCATTCGACTGGATCATGGCATCGCACAACGCGATCATCCGCGCCTTCGCCCGATCACGGCCGAGCGTGTAACCGAAACCGACTTCGCCGGTTGAAAGGCGGACGGCGGCGCGTGACACCGTGGCCTCGCCGAGATTGAACGGCGCGCCGTCGCCGCCGATACGCCCGCGCACCATCACCAGGCCATTTTCCGGCTCGCGCAGGTTTTCGTAAGAAGGTACCGCGATCGCGTCGAGATGTCCGGCAATGTCAGCCGCATCGGAATGCGCGAGCACCGCCATCGCCGCTTTGCGCTGCGCCTGTTTGCCGTTTTTGTCCACCGCGGTCATATCAACCTTGCCGAAATCAAGTTGTCTATGATACTAGACAACTTGATAGCGAAGCGCCATGACTGTTTCGTGACAGAAGGATGATTTTTTCCATGCCCTTCCCTGGCTTCCCAGCCTGATGAGCGTGCAGGACGCGGCTTCCGGCGTAGCGTTGTGGCGGCAGGTCGCCGACGGGATCGAGCGCGGCATCGCCAATGGCAGCTTTGCCGCGGGCGAACGGCTGCCGGGCGAGATCGAAATTGCCGAGACCTATCGCGTCAACCGCCACACCGTGCGCAGAGCGCTGGCGACACTGGCCGAGCGCGGCCTGGTGCGCGCCGAGCGCGGCAGCGGCACCTATGTGGAGGCGCCACGGCTTGCCTATCCGCTGCGCTCGCGCACGCGATTTTCCGAGATTGTCGGCGCCGGCGGCCGGGAGCCGCGCGGCCAATTGATCGGCGCTTCCGAGGAACCGGCGACGCGCGAACTGGCGCGGCAGCTCGGCCTGAAGACCGGCGCGCCGCTGATCCGGATCGAGGCGTTAAGATTGGCCGACCGCACGCCGATTTGCGTCGGCACCACCTGGCTCGCCGCGGAGCGTTTTCCCGGCGCGGGGCGCATCTACGAGCGCGTGCGCTCGACGACAAAATTGCTGGCGCATTATGGTATTCGCGACTATCGCCGGGCTTCCACCCGCGTCACCGCGGCGATCGTCGACGCCACCGACGCCACGCGGCTGGACCTTGCGCTCGGCCGCCCCATTCTCGTGGTCGACTCTACCGACGTCGACACCGACGGAAAGCCGCTGCTGACGACGCGCGCGCGCTTTGCCGCCGAGCGTATCGAATTCCTCGTCGAGAATAGTTAGACGCGCGTCACACGACCGCGCGTCGCCCAATGATCGCGAAGCGGAGCTTGCTCGATATCCAGTCGATCACGGCAACCGCCACCAGCACCATCAGGATCAGGAACGACACCTTTTGCCATTCCAGCACGCGGATTTGTTCGGCCAGTTGCAGGCCGATGCCGCCGGCGCCGACGATGCCGATGATGGTGGCCGAGCGGGTGTTCGATTCGATGAAATAGAGCACCTGCCCGGCGATGACGGGAAATACCTGCGGCATCAGGCCGAAGCGTATTTCGTGCAGCGCATTGCCGCCGGATGCACGAATGCCTTCGACCTGTTTCCGGTCGGCGGCCTCGATGGCTTCGGAGAACAGCTTGCCGAGCGCGCCGAAATCCGACACCGCGATCGCCAGCACGCCGGCAAAGGGCCCAAGACCAACCACATTGATCCAGACCAGTGCCCAGATCAGCGTATCGACGCCGCGGATCGAATCGAGAAAGCGGCGAACGGGAAAGCGAAAAAAAATCGAGGGCACGATGTTCTTTGCCGCCAGCAGGCTGACCGGCAGCGCGAACACCGCTGCAAGCGTGGTTCCAAGCAGCGCGATCGACAGGGTTTCGCCGAGCGCGCGTAGATAGAGCGGCAGCGACGAGCCGGGATCGGGCGGCATCATCATCAGCGTGATCCAGCCAAGCTGATGAAGGCCGTTGAGCATCCGCGCCGGCGAGAAGCCCAGATGCACCAGGCCGAACGCGAAAATGCCGATCGCGCCCAGCATCATCGCCGGCATGGCCAGCCGCGCGGATGCCGGCCTGTCGAAAACCGCAGGATACCGGGCGCGCAGATCGTCGGAATCCGGCGTTGACAATCTGGTCATGCGCGCCGGTCCTCGCCGAACAACCGCCCGCGTATCCATCCGGTGCCGATGTCGATGACAAAGACGGTGAGAATAATCATCAGCAGGATCGCGCTGACATCCGAATAATAAAACTTGCGGATCGCCACCACGAGCTCCATCCCGATGCCGCCGGCGCCGACAAAGCCCATGACGGAGGCGCTGCGCACATTGATCTCGAAGCGAAGCAGCGTGTAACTGGCGAAGCCCGCCACCACCTGCGGCAAAACGGCGAACCGCATGCAGGAGACCCAGCCTGCGCCGGTGGATCGCACCCCTTCGACCGGTTTCATGTCGATGTTCTCGACAATTTCCGCGTATTGCTTGCCGAGCGCGCCGATGGAATGGATCGCAATGGCGAGAACGCCCGCCATCGGACCAAGGCCGAACGCAATGACGAAGATCAGTGCGAAAACAATATCGGGAACCGTCCGACAGAATTCCATGAAGCGCTTGACGGCGAAGCGGAGCCAAGGTCCAGGCGAGGTGTTTTCCGCCGCAAGAAAATTAAGCGCGAAGGCCAGCACGGCCCCGGATAACGTGCCGACATAGCTGATCAGGATTGTCTCGCCCAGCAGCAGCGACCATTTCCGCCAGCCCCAGAGCCACTCGGCGACATTGGTCCAGACCCGCGTGCCGTCCTCCAGGGTCAGGATGCGATCGAAATAGCTGACGAAATGTCCGAAGTAGGTGAACAGCGTCCGCAGGTTCACTTCCGCCCCGACCGAGGCAATCGCGAGAGCGGCAAAGAATGCCGCGGCACCCAGCGCAATACGCAGGCGCTTTCGCGCAACGGCCTTGCGATAGGTTTCGTTGAGCGCGGCGAGCTGCGGGCTGGGAAGAATGGATACGGCTGATGTCATGAGACCGGTATCTTCAACGCATCAACATAAATAAAGAGCCGGGTCGACGGACCCGGCTCTTGCTTCATATCCCGCAATCAGGATGCCTTCTTGCGCAGATTGTCGACGAATTTAATCAGCTCAATGGTCTTGTTATAGTCTTCGTTGGTGACCGGCTGCCACGGCAGGTTCTTGCCGTCGGAAAGCTTCTTGAACGCGTCCTTGTCCTTTTCCGGAGCCTCAAGGAACGCCTTCTTGATCGCGGCCTTCATGTCTTCAGGCAAGTCGCTGAGATAGGCATAGGGCGAGTTGATGATCAGATCAGACTTCACGATGACGCGGAAATCTTCCTTCTTCAACGGCGTGCCGTCGCTCGACTTGACCATGTTCTTGGAAAGCATACGCGTCAGGTTGGAATCGTCGTCGGCATTCCACCAATTGGCGGCAACGTCGACGGTGCCCTGCGCCAGCGCCAGCACGGCGTTCTCATGACTTCCGGTGAAAACCACCTGCGAGAAAAATGAATCGGGATCGATCCCCATCTGGTTCATCTTGAAGCGCGGCATGTTGTTGCCGGAGGTCGAATTGGGATCGACGAGACCGAGATTCTTTCCCTTCAGATCCTCAAGCTTCTGGTATGGGCTCTTGGCGAGAACATAGAACACCGAGTAGTAGCCTTTGGAGCCGTCGGCGTTGACATCGATCACGAAAGCGTCGGTCTTGACGCCGGTGACGCGCGCGCGCGCAAAAGACGCCGGACCGTAGTAGCCGATCTGGATGTTGCCGGCGCGCTGTCCTTCGATCACAGCCGCATAGTCGTTGGCGACACGCAGATTGACCTTGATGCCGAGTTCCTTCGACAGATAGTTCACAAACGGCGTGAAGCGTTCGGTCACGCCCGATCCGTTCTCGGCAGGGATCACCGCGAAGGTGATCTCGGGATATTTTGCCTTCCACTCCTGCGCCGACGCCGCTGAGGCAGTGAATGCCAGCAGCGCAGCACTCATAATGATAGTCCGACGATTGATCATGACGCCCTCTTTGCTGTTGTAGCCTGTTGCTTGTAGCGGGACCGACCCATTGCAGGTTTGCAATGGACCGCCTTTCACAGACGCGATACTCAGGCCGCGGCGGCCGTGCCGAGAGCCGGAATGCTGGTATCGGCAGGCGCGTGCTCCTGCGCTGCGCCCATCACCTCGTTCGCCTCGAGATCGTAAAGCTCGCGCGCGATGTGGTCGGTCAGCGCGGCCGGCGCGCCGTCGAACACCACGCGACCCGACGACATCCCGATCAGACGATCGCAGTAGGTCCGCGCCAGATCGAGCGAATGCAGGTTGCAGAGCACGGTGATGCCGAAATGCTTGTTGATGCGCAGCAGGGCGTCCATCACAATCCGGGTATTGCGTGGATCCAGCGACGCGATCGGCTCGTCGGCAAGAATGATGTCCGGTTCCTGTACCAGCGCGCGCGCGATCGCGACGCGTTGTTGCTGACCGCCGGAGAGCTGGTCCGCGCGTTGCGCGGCAAGCGAGGCCATGTCGAACTGCTCAAGGGCCGACATCGCCAGCGCCTTGTCTTTCTCGGGCCAAAGCTGCGTCAACGACTGCCAGGACGGGATCCCGGCAAGCCGCCCCATCAACACATTGGTCAGGACATCGAGACGGCCGACCAGATTGAATTGCTGAAAGATCATGGCCGACCGTGCGCGCCATAGCCGCAAATTCCTGCCGCGCAACGCCGTGACATCCAGGCCTTGGAACACAATTCGCCCCGCAGTCGGCTCAGCGAGGCGATTGATCATTCGCAGCAAGGTGGACTTGCCGGCGCCGGAACGGCCGATCACGCCGACAAAAGCGCCCGGCGCGATCGAGAACGACGCATTGTCAACCGCGGCTTTTGTGCCGAACCGGCACGTCAAACCTTCCACCACCAGCATGCAATGCTCCAGAACGCGTAGCTGTCTTCATCGCTAACGTCTGGATTTAACAGTTGTGTGACGGTCGTGCTGCGGTGCGGCCGCCGTCCACATCGGAGATCGGTGTCATCCATACGTCATGACACTGTCATCAACCCCATCGATGACGTGCGGGCCAATCAATCTGCGCTGTTTGTTTGTGGAAGTTCGCATGGCCGGCAAAATGCTTTCGGTTGAACCGACAATCGACCCTACCGCGAAACTGCACGAAACCAGGCTTGGCGCCTATTGCGAGGTTGGCGCGCGCACTGTTCTGCACGACGTGGCGATGGACAATTATTCCTATGTCGTGAACGACGCGCAGATCACCTACACGACGATCGGAAAATTCTGCTCGATCGCGGCGATGACCCGGATCAACCCGGGCAATCATCCCATGGACAGGGCCTCGCAGGCGCACTTCACCTATCGCGCCAGCGCCTATTTTCCGGGAGAGAGTGACGAGACCGAGTTCTTCGAGTGGCGGCGTAGGCATCGCGTGCATATCGGCCACGATGTCTGGATCGGGCACGGCGCAATCGTGCTGCCCGGCCGCAGTGTCGGCACCGGCGCGGTGGTCGCGGCCGGCGCCATCGTGACCAAGGACGTCCCGGCCTACACCATCGTGGCGGGAAATCCGGCGCGGACGATCAGACGGCGGTTTCCGGAAGCCGTGACCAACCGGCTCGCAGCACTTGGGTGGTGGGACTGGGACCATGAAACCCTTCGCCGCGCCTTGCCCGATTTCCGGAAACTCACTGTCGAGGAATTTCTCGAAAAATATGAGGCTGCGGCCACCTCCAGTCGTTCCCGCACCCGCCGACGAAGTGCCGTATCGTGACAGATATTTTCATCGAAGGCGGCCGGGCACTTCTCGGCAAAGAAATTGTTGAAGCCTCGCTGCAGATCGCGGACGGCGAAATCAGCGCCGTGGGCTCCGAACATGGACGCGGTTCAGTTGGCCTCGATGCAGGCGGCCTGCTGGTGCTGCCGGGCATTGTCGATCTGCATGGCGATGCGTTCGAGCGGCAGATGATGCCCCGTCCCGGCATCGACTTTCCCGTCGACGTGGCGCTGATCGACAGCGACCGGCAGGCGATCGGCAACGGAATTACCACGGTCTTTCACGCCACCACCTGGTCCTGGGAGCCCGGCCTTCGCAGCGGTAACAATGCACGGCAGTTGCTCGAGGCCATCGAGACCATGAGGCCGCAACTCGCGGCAGATACCCGTTTCCACCTGCGGCACGAAACTTATAATCTCGATGCCGAACCCGAAATCGGCCAATGGATGAGCGACGGTCGGATCGATCTGTTCGCGTTCAATGATCACATGCATTCGACGGTCGCCAGTCTCGCCAAGCCGCAAAAACGAAGCCGCATGGTCGAACGTACCGGTCTTTCGAGCGCACAATTCGATGATCTGGTGGAGCGCGTCGTTTGCCGCGCCCACGACGTTCCCGCATCGATCGCACGTCTCTCCAGAGCTGCGCGCGACGCCAACATCCGAATGCTGTCCCACGACGATGAAACTCCCGCCATGCGAAAGTCGTTTCGCGCGCAGGGCGTCGCCATTGCTGAATTTCCGGTCAACGAGGAAACCGCGCGCGAAGCTGCCGATGGCGGCGATTTCATCGTGTTCGGCGCGCCGAATGTGGTGCGCGGCGGCAGCCACACCGGGTGGACCAAAGCCAGCGACATGATCGCAAAAGGCCTGTGTTCGATTCTCGCTTCCGACTATTACTATCCGGCGCAATTGCTGGCCGCGTTTCGCCTGGCCGCCGATGGCGTGCTGCCGCTTGCTGAAGCATGGAGCCTGATTTCAGCAGCGCCTGCCAGGGCCGCGGGTCTCGTCGATCGCGGTGTCCTCGATGCCGGCCGGCGCGCCGATATCATTCTCGTCGATGACGAAAAGCCGCTCAGGCCGCGTATCGTTGCGGTGATCGCCGCTGGACAGCTCGTTCATATGACAGATGCGACCCGGCTGGTCCGGCCGTCCATGGCACCGCGCAAGGCGGCAGTTGCAGCCGCGTAATCCGGCCCTATTCTGGAACGCATGACAGACTATCCGCGCTATGCGATCTATTTTGTGCCGGCGCCCGGCAGCGCTCTCGATCGCTTCGGCGCGCATCTGCTCGGCTATGACGCCTTCAGTGGCGAGAAACAGCCGTTTCCGGATGGCATCGAGCAAGGGGTGCCGGATTGGCGAGAGCTGACCCATGATCCGCGCAAATACGGCTTTCACGCCACGCTGAAGGCGCCATTGTCGTTGGCGGACGGCAAGACCGAGGCCGAGCTTCTTGCAGCCTGCGAGACATTTTCGAACATCGCCCAGCCGATTCCGGTCATCAAGCCCGTCGTCAATTCGATCAGCGAATTTATTGCCGTCGTGCCTGCCAATCGCTCGGCCACACTTGACCAATTCGCCGCCGACTGCGTCCGCGAATTCGATTCATTCCGCGCGCCGCTGACTTCCGAAGATCTTGCACGGCGAAATCCATACCTGCTGACACCAAGCCAGCGCGAGCATCTCGATCGCTGGGGATATCCCTATGTTATGGAAGATTTTCGCTTTCATATGACGCTGACGGGAAGGCTCAAGGCCGAACGGCGCGAGGCGATCCTGGCGATATTACGGAAGCGATTTGCCGCACTCGAACTGACGACGCTTGCGGTCGACCGCATCGCTCTGTTTAGGCAGGACGATGCGGATTCCCGATTCCTGATCGTCGGGCATTACGCCCTTGCGCAGACGCGCGGTCAGGGTCTGCCGCTCTAGGGCAGGATCCCGAAAAGTGGAAACCGGTTTTCGAAAAAGATCACGCCCAAACAAAAAGATAAGCGACGAATCTGATTCAGCGAAGCTGGATCAGATTCTAGCGCTTAGTCCGTCTGATCGGCCGGCGGCCCTTGCACTTCAATAAAATCGACGGGACCGCCAGGTTTCTTGTCGTCAAACACGCCGATCACCAGGCGACCGCTCCGCCATGCACGCGTGTCGAGGTTGGTCCGTCCCTCGTATAATTTGGGACCGTCCAAAAATGAATCGTGACCATGGACGACGTGGCGGTCGCCGAATCCGAATTTAAATCCATCCGGGTAGCGCTTCCACAGAAGTGTTTTTTCGGCTTGTCGATCAAGCGGCACGTCAGGATCAAGGCCTGCATGCACGTAAATCCGGCAGCGGTCGATGTGAATCAGCGGAAGTTTGTCCAGCCACTCGATATCGGCCTGCGGCACGTTCGACGCATCGCCGCCGTACGACGTTATCACTGTGTCGCCACCCCGTTCCAACCACCACTGCATTCTGGACGGATTGCGAAGTGCTTCAACCATCATGGCATCATGGTTGCCCTTGAGTGGAAACAACAGCCACCCCTCCGGGGGCCCAATCTGCAAGCGATCAATGACCTGTTCGCTATCCGGCCCTTTATCGACGTAATCGCCGAGGGCGATGATCGTGCCGGCCTGGCCGGCAGCATGCTCGACAATTTTGGCGAGACCGTCGTGGAGCAAATCCGCCCTGCCGTGGATGTCGGGAACGACATATGTGAAAGTCATGCACGGCCTGGTCTGTCTTCGGCGCGAATTATAACCGTGGATTCGGGGCAATCAATTGGCCCCGAGATGATGCCGGGAAAGGCGTTAACGAGAAAGTTCGGATAGCGCGCGGCTCAGCTCGTGCAACTGATACGGCTTTCGAAGAATGGGGAAATCGGCACGGGCGCTTTGGGCGGCCTCGCTGTAACCCGTCGCCAGCAATATCGGCAAGCCCGGACGTTTCTGCTTGATGGCGCGCGCGAGCCCCAAACCGTCCATCTTTCCAGGCATCACGATGTCGCTAAAAACCAGATCGATGCCGTCACGGTCAATTTCCCTAAGTGCCATCTCGGCGTCTGAAACCCATCGAACGGAGTAGCCAAGTTGCTCGAACAAGCCGGTGCTCGCGGTCGCCACATCGGGGTTATCTTCCACCAGCAACACGGTGCCGCTGCCGATGGAGTTGATCTCACCCTCTGCCATCGTAGCGCTTGGTTCACCTCGCGGCAGACAGATGGTGAATGTTGTCCCTTTTCCAAGCACGCTAGCCACGACGACCGTGCCGCCCGCCTGATGCGCGAAGCCATGCACTTGCGAAAGCCCCAGACCTGTTCCTTTACCAACTGGTTTGGTGGTGAAAAATGGATCGAATACCTTGGCAACGATGTCGGGAGGAATACCGGCGCCGGTGTCTTCTACCTTGACGGCGACGTGATCGCCTTTTCGGGTACCATCATCGATGTAAACATTGCTCACCCGGACGTTGACCGATCCGCCGCCCGGCATGGCATCGCGCGCATTGATGACGAGGTTGACCAACGCCGTTTCAAACTCGGTCGAATCCACCGTAACCGGCCAGATATCGTCATCGACATCGATGTAAAGCTGCACGGAGCTGCCAAGCCCTGTGTCCAGCACTTCCCGGATGGAATGAATCCGATCCTTTAGATCGACGGTTTGGGGATTCACGCTCTGTCTGCGAGCGAAGGTAAGCAATTGACGCGTTAGTGCAGCGCCTCGTTGCGAAGCTGTTTCAATAGCCTGCACCGCGCGCAGGCTTTTTGCATCATTACCCGCGATCTTTTTCAGCGTGTGAATATTGCCCGCGATGATCATCAAAAGATTGTTGAAGTCGTGCGCCACGCCGCCCGTCAGCTGACCCAACGCATCGAGCTTTTGCGACTCGGCCAATTGCCGCTGAACTTTTTCCAGGTTCAGTTGGGCTTCGCGGCGTTCGGAAATATCGCGGGTGATCTTGGCAAAGCCAAGCAGCCTGCCCTCGTCGTCGCGAATCGGATCGATGACGACGCTTGCCCAAAAGAACGTGCCGTCTTTGCGTACACGCCAGCCGTCTTCTTCGTAGCGGCCGTTATCCAGTGCGAGTTGCAAGGCACGCGCCGGCCGGCCGGCCGCTTGATCGGCGGCGGAATAGAACCGTGAAAAGTGCTGGCCGATGATTTCCTCGGGCAAGTACCCCTTGATGCGCTGACCGCCCGCGTTCCAGTTGGTAACGATCCCGTTCGGGTCGAGCATATAAAGCGCATAGTCGGTGACGCCGCTGACGAGCAAACGAAAATGAGCTTCACTCTCCTTCAGAGCCTGAGCCGCCTTGCTCCCTTCGGTGATGTCGCGTGTGATCTTGGCAAAGCCGATCAGCTCACCCTTTTCGTAGAGGGCATCGATGACGACGGAAGCGAGAAACTTTGTGCCGTCCTTGCGCAACCGCCAGCCTTCCGCCTCGAACTTTCCCTTCTCACGAGCCGTGTTAAGGGATTTCTCAGGCATTCCGGCTTCGCGATCCTCCGGCAGGTAGAAGATTCCAAAGTGCCGGCCTACGACTTCCGCCGCTTCATAACCCTTGATCCGTCTGGCGCCGGCATTCCAGTTGGTGACGATGCCGTTGGGATCGAGCATGTAAATGGCATAATCGACGATCCCCTCCACCAACAGCCGGAATCTGCGCTCGCTTTTGAACGAGCCGCGGTGTGGGGTGCCTTTTCGAGCCATCTCAGTCCCTGCCTAACCCGGCTTAACACGCGGACCTAATGAGAGTTCCAGCGCGGCATGCGGAGCAGGTCCTGGGGCTCAATTATTACGAGAGAGGCGCTGGCGGGAGACTATCGGAAGGTTATGCAGTGCAGCGCTGGCGTGCCATTAGGATTAAAATCCTAACTCTTATATCATTGAAATTGCTATATAATTTCGATGAAATCTCTCACTTCAGGTGGTCCATCCGCTCGAATGGACAGCAGCCACCCCCGTTTGGGAGAACAAGCGCTGCGGCGCTCGCGCACTCTACCGCCACCGACGCGAGTATCCTGGTTATCGCGCGATCACCGACGACGAATTGCAGCTGGCGGATGGAAGACCTATGTTGGGTTTATAATCAGGCAGCCGCCCATCGTACGGCGAGAGTCTGCAGGTAGACTTCACGGTGGATGGGTTTGCGTATTGCACCGGAGGTCACGCCATGTCCATTGCTCCCACACTCCAAAAATACCTAGCCGCTGAAAACATCCAATACGACGAGATCCTGCACGAACTCAGCATGTCGTCCTCTCGCACGGCTGAGACATGCCATATCTCGGGCGATCGTCTCGCCAAGGGCATCGTGTTGCGGCGCGACGGCAACTATATGCTAGCCGTCATGCCCGCATCGCATCACCTCCGCCTATCGGAACTGAGGGCACAACTCGGTGACGATGTCGACATGGCCAATGAAGCCGAGATCAATCAGCTGGTCCGCGACTGCGCGCACGGTGCAGTTCCTGCCGTTGGCAAATGCTACGGACTGAATATCATCGTCGACGATAGCATCGAGGCGCAGCCGGAGATCTATATGGAAGCCGGCGATCACGAGACACTGCTTCATCTGAGTCACGCGCAGTTTGCGCGCCTGACGGCCAACGCACTGCATGGGCGCTTTAGCGCGCACGACTGAGGATATGTCGTATCTGCCGCTGGGCATATTGGTCGGACAATCCGCGGCGACCGTCGCGGTCCCAAATGGGAAGATCATACTGCTGCTTAACTGTTCATGTGGCGGTACGACGCCTCTTTACGTCTCATGCCCTGCATCGAAATCGTCTTCGAAACGCAAATGCTTGACGCTGCGGCCACGGCGCCGCACAAGCTTCAAGGCCTCTACCCCGATCTTGATATGCCTTTCGACAAAGTTCGCGGTCACCATCTGATCCGACGCTTCGGTCTTCACACCCTCGGGGATCATTGGCTGATCGGATACAAGAAGCAGCGCGCCAGTCGAAATGTGGTTGGCAAACCCTGCAGCAAAGATTGTTGCAGTCTCCATGTCGATCGCCATGCTTCGTGTACGACGCAACAGATCCCTGAAGCGATCATCGTGTTCCCAGACGCGACGATTGGTCGTGTACACAGTGCCCGTCCAATAGTCGTGACCGAGATCGCGGATCATCGTTGATACCGCGCGTTGCAACTGGAACGCGGGCAGCGCGGGGACCTCTGGGGGCAGGTAATCATGCGAGGTACCTTCGCCCCGAATGGCCGCAATCGGTAGAATCAAGTCGCCAATCTGATTTTTGCGTTTCAACCCGCCGCATTTACCAAGAAACAATACGGCTTTCGGCGCGATGGCACTTAACAGATCCATCACGGTCGCGGCATTCGGGCTTCCCATGCCGAAGTTAATCAGAGTGATTCCATCGGCAGTCACGTTGGGCATCGGTCGATCTACGCCCTTTACCAAACCGCCGTGCGCCGTGGCGAACCATTCGACGTAATTGTCGAAGTTGGTCAGGAGAATATACTCTCCGAATTCAGCGAGCGGCGTGCCGGTGTAACGCGGCAGCCAGTTTTCTACGATGTCTTTTTTCTCTTTCATTCCCTTTGATCTCATCTGGAGGCGCGTAACAACGCAGCCTGTCAGGCTAGTGGATAGAACCGTTCTCTGTCCAATGTGACACATCCGGATTTGCCGGACTCCACTAATCCGCTTGCAACCCGATTTCCGGACGCGGAAGTCGTCGCGCTGGCGCCTTGCACAGGCCTTGGTGAAACCTGACTTAGACAGCCTGGGCTTCAGGTCGGATGCGCGCCGCCCATTGCCTTTGCGATGTTGGGCGGGAACCCCAGCCGCTAAGTCGCTGTCAATTGTTCAGGAAGTGGCAGCGACAGCGACGCCGTTTGTCTGGTCCGATCGCGTAGGAATGATCCTTTCTTCTGCGACCTTGAGGCAGGTGTCTTCGCACCCCATCGGTTGTATAGTTGAGAAAACGGGGGCTGTGCTGTGCTGCATTGCATCAAGTGCACCTGAAACTCCAGTAACGGAGGTCCGCCATGAAAGTCAAAGACGTGATGCATAAGGGTGTCGACTGGGTCAGCCCCAACACCCCTGTCACCGAACTCGCAAAATTGATCGGGAGCATGACATCGGCTGCATTCCGATTGGGGAGGACGACCGACTGATCGGGATGGTGACCGACCGCGACATCGTCTGCAATGGGCTTGCGAGCAACAACTTCGATGCTGGCCGAGCGATGGCGCGCGATGTGATGACCGAAGGCATCCATTGTTGCCGGGAGGACGAGGACCTCGCAAAGGCGGTGCATCACATGGAGAAGCTGCAGCTCCGCAGGCTGCCGGTGATCAACAAGAGCAGGCGGATGGTCGGCATCATCAGTCTGGGTGACGTCAGCCATTCTGCCTCCGGAGATTTGGTGTCCGAGTGCGTCAAAAGCGTTTCGGCCCACCACTGAAACACGGCCGGCGCTCCTCTCGCGATAGCCGCCAAGCCGCTCGATCAGACGTTGAGACGAGGCCGAGCGATGCCTTTATCATGCAACAATCGCACGGCGCGAAAAGCTGTGGGGCCGAAGTGTTCTGCTTCGCGTCGGCGCGAACCCGCGATGATGCGGATTAACGGCGATTTGCCGGCGCCGTCCAGCGGGTCAGGTCGCCCAGCCGACCGACCGCGAAGTGGCAAATCGACGTGACGCAAAGTGGCAAACCCTGCTGATACAGCCAGCGCGATCAATCAGTTATCGAGCAACATAGCGCTCGCGAACCGGAGCGGCATCGTACAATGTCGTGGAATACCGCTGATTTGGCGCTCCCTAGGGGAATCGAACCCCTGTTTCAGCCTTGAAAGGGCCAAATAATGGATCCGCCTCCGTCCACCACCGTCCGCCGACATCCAATAATTTCAATAGGTTGAATGCCCATAATCCAGTATTGTTCGCCGCCGTACACCGTCGTATATTCGACGGATATTCGACGTGTAACAGTGCGACAAACGCTATGTCGAAGACACTCACCGAGGCTCAGGTCACGACGGCTAAAGCGCGCTCCAGGCTCGAACTTGGCGTGCATTGGCGTCGCCTCGATGCGGAAGCGCATCTGGGCTATCGCAAAGGAAAACAGGGCAGCGTTTGGTTTGTCCGCTGGCGTAATCACCACGAAGGCGGCAACTACAAGCAGGAGCCAGT
>JAQGKC010000140.1 GCA_028290305.1 Bradyrhizobium sp. | reverse complement strand
TCCGTCAAAACCAGCAAACCGCCGCGTTCTTCGCGCGCAAGCCCCGCGATCACCGACTGGATCTCGGCCGCGTCGCGGCAGGGTGCGCCTTGCGCCGTGATGCCGAAGGACGGTGCCGCGTCCGCGATGGCGCCCATCATCAGGCCGGCATAGGGAGCGGTTACGGGATTGTACAGAACCGCGACGCGCACGACCGGCGGCGCGACGTGGGTCAGCATCTCCAGCCATTTGCCGGCCATCAGCGCATTGAAATCGCTGAAGCCGGTGATGTTGCCGCCGGGACGCGCCAGGTTTTCCACAAAGCCCTGGCCGACCGGATCGGACACCATCGTGAACACGATGGGGATAGTGGTGGTATTGCGCTGCAACGCAACGACAGACGGGCTCGCCTGCGCGAGAAGCACATCGGGACCGAGTGCCACCAGTTCTGCCGCGTAGCGATCGAACAGTGCGGGATCGCCGCCGGTCCAGCGCCAGTCGACGCGCAGGTTTTTCCCCTCCTGCCAGTCGTAGCCGCGAAGGCCCTTGATCAGCGCAGCTACGTAGGTTCGTGCCACCGGATCGTCGGCCAGAGTTCCCATCAGCACGCCGAGGCGGCGCATTCCATCGCGCGGCGGCGTCTGCGCCATCAAGCGACGTTGCGCCAAGATGGTGGCAATTCCCGCAAGCACCGTGCGGCGTTTCATGGCTGACAGCCTCCCTGGCGTGGCCTCTACGTCGCGCTCAGCCGCACTCCGAGCCGCCCGGCCAATTCCTGCGTGAACTGCCAGGCGACGCGGCCGGAACGGGCGCCGCGCGTGGTCGACCATTCCAGCGCTTCGCGATCGAGTTCGTCTTCGGCGAGCTTGATGCCGAAATGGCCGCAATAGCCCTTCACCATCGCGAGGTATTCATCCTGGCTGCAGCGGTGAAAGCCGAGCCACAATCCAAAACGATCCGACAGCGAGACTTTCTCCTCGACCGCTTCGCCGGGATTGATCGCGGTCGAGCGCTCGTTCTCGATCATCTCGCGCGCCAGCAAATGACGCCGGTTGGAGGTTGCGTACAGGATCACATTGTCGGGCCGTCCCTCGATGCCGCCTTCCAGCACCGCCTTCAACGACTTGTAGGAGGCGTCATTGCCGTCGAACGACAGGTCGTCGCAGAACACGATGAAATGGAAATCCGAGCTGCGCAGCAGGTCCATCAGCATCGGAAGGCTCTCGATGTCCTCGCGATGAATCTCGATCAGCTTCAGGCGGTCGGCCGGCTTGCGGTTGGCGTTGATGCTGGCATGCGTCGCCTTCACCAGCGACGATTTTCCCATGCCGCGCGCACCCCATAGCAGCGCGTTGTTGGCGGGCAGGCCGTCGGCGAAGCGCTCGGTGTTCTCGATCAGGATGTCGCGCATCCGCTCGATACCCTTGAGCAGAAAGAGTTCGACGCGGCTGACGCGCGGCACCGGCGCCAGCCGTCCGTCGGGGTGCCAGACGAAGGCATCGGCGCTCCCGAATATGTCGGCGGCGGGTGACGCCGGCGATGTTTTGGACAGGTGCGCTGCGATCCCCTCGAGCGCGCGCGCGATCCGCTCCACGGTGTCTTGCGGGGAGGGGGCCGGGGGACGTTTTGTCGCTGCTATCGGCGATTTCCGGGAGGCCGCTTTGGAGGCGGCGCGAGGCGCGGTTTTACGGGCTTTTTTCGGCATCTTTGGGGTTCCTGACGGCGCAGCCATATCGGGGCTTTCGGTAGGCCGCAAGCCGCGAAATGAGGGGTATGGCAGCGTTGCAATTGGGACCGCGGCCGCTATAGTCCGCGCGAATTTGCCCGAACCGGCCGGACGCCAATGCGTCGCCGGTTCATTCCCGTTTCACGAGGATCGTCCGAATGCTGATTACTCCTGCGTTTGCCCAGGCCGCGGGCGCTGGCGACACCAACAGCATGTTGATGTCACTGCTGCCGTTCGCGCTGATCTTTGTGATCATGTATTTCCTGATTCTGCGGCCGCAGCAGAAGAAGGTGAAGGACCACGCCGAACTCGTGAAGAACATCCGCCGCGGCGATACGGTTGTTACGACCGGCGGCCTTGTCGGCAAAGTGACAAAAGTGGTCGATGACGACCAGATCGAATTCGAAATCTCCGACGGGGTCCGGGTGCGGCAAATGCGGCAGATGATTTCGGGCGTGCGCGCCAAGGGCGAGCCAGCCAAGGAAAAGGCCGACACCGCCAGGGACGACGCCTCGGCGAGTTAGCGCGTTTTCCAACGGCGCACATTCCAGAATCTGCCAGAATCTGACGGGTCAACTCGATGTTGTATTTCACGCGATGGAAGGCGCTGGCGATCATCCTGACGGCGCTGGTGGTGTGCCTTTGCGCCGTTCCAAATTTCTTCCCCGAAGCCACCGTCAAGGCTTGGCCGGCATGGGCCCAGCGCCGTCTGGTGCTCGGCCTCGATCTGCAGGGCGGTTCCTATCTGCTGCTCGAGGTCGACTCGAATTACGTGAAGAAAGAAAAGCTCGACCAGATCCGCGATGACGTGCGCCGCACGCTGCGCGACGCCAAGATCGGTTACACCGGCCTTGCCACGCGTCCCGACAGCGTCGAGGTCCGCGTCAAGGATACCGATCTGCAAAACGCGCTGACGAAACTGCGCGAGTTGTCGCAGCCGCTCGGCGGTTTGCTCGGCTCCAGCGGCCAGCGCAGCCTGGAAGTCAGCGACGCCGGCGGCGGGCTGATCCGGCTGACGGTTCCGCAAGCTGCTATCACCGAACGCATCCGGCAGACGATCGAACAGTCGATCCAGATCGTCGAGCGCCGCGTCAACGAACTCGGCACCGTCGAACCGCTGATCCAGCGCCAGGGTACCGATCGCATTTTGGTTCAGGTGCCCGGTTTGCAGGATCCCACCCAGCTCAAGAACATTCTGGGCAAGACCGCCAAGATGGAATTCCGCATGGTCGACACCACGGTGCCGCCGGATCAGGCCTTGCAGGGCAGGGTGCCCCCCGACTCCGAAGTGCTGATGAGTTCGACCGCGCCGAAGACGCCCTATGTGATCAAGAAGCAGGTGCTGGTCTCTGGTGGCGACCTGACCGATGCACAACCCGGCTTCGACCAGCGCTCGGGCGAGCCGATCGTCAGCTTCCGCTTCAATACCTCCGGCTCGCGCAAATTCGCGCAAGCAACCTCGGAGAATGTCGGACAACCCTTTGCGATCGTGCTCGACAACGAGGTGATTTCAGCGCCCGTGATCCGCGAGCCGATCACCGGGGGCGCCGGGCAGATTTCCGGCAATTTTACCGTGCAGCAGGCCAACGATCTGGCGATCCTGCTGCGCGCTGGCGCGCTGCCCGCGCCGTTGACGATCATCGAGGAACGAACCGTCGGACCGGGGCTCGGTCAGGATTCGATCGAAAAGGGTGAACTCGCGGCCTATGTCGGTTCGATCATGGTCATCGTGTTCATGCTCCTGACCTATCGGCTGTTCGGCGTGTTCGCCAACATCGCGGTTGCCATCAACGTTGCGATGATCTTTGGTTTGCTGTCGCTATTGAATGCGACGCTGACTTTGCCCGGCATCGCCGGCATCGTGCTCACGGTCGGCATCGCCGTCGACTCCAACGTGCTGATCTATGAGCGCATCCGTGAGGAATTGCGCGGCGGGCGCACCGCGATTTCCGCGATCGACGCCGGCTTCAAGCGGGCGTTGTCGACGATTCTCGATTCCAACATCACCACCTTCATCGCTGCAGCGGTGCTGTTTTACATCGGCACCGGGCCGGTACGCGGCTTCGCCGTGACGCTCGGCATAGGCATCATCACCACCGTCTTTACCGCGTTTACGCTGACCCGGCTGATCGTCGCGGGCTGGGTGCGGTGGAAGCGGCCGCAAAGCGTGCCGATTTAGGGCATGATCCCGAAACGGGGATACCGGTTTTCGGTTGAGATCATGGCCTCACAAGAAGATAACGCGAAGAATATGATCCAGCGTGGCTGGGTCATATTCCAGGGAATGCGGAGCCGGTCGTGACACATCTCGTTCTCCTAGGGTTGGGCGCCCTCATCGTCGTGCTGACGGTCGTCAGCTGCTTCGGCTGGCTGCCGTCGCTGCGGATCGTCCCGGATAATACGCATTTCGACTTTACGCGTTTCCGCCGCATCAGTTTTCCGATTTCGGCGTTGCTTTCGATCGTCGCGATCACGCTGTTCTTTACCCACGGGCTGAATTTCGGCATCGACTTCAAGGGCGGCACGCTGCTGGAAGTTCAGGCCAAGTCCGGCACCGCTGATATCGCCTCGATGCGCGCCACCCTGTCTACGCTAGGCCTGGGCGATATCCAGTTGCAGCAGTTCGGCGGTCCCGCCGAGGTGCTGATCAGGGTTGCCGAACAGCCCGGCGGCGATGCCGCGCAACAGGAGGCGGTACAAAAAGTTCGCGGCGCGCTCGGCGACGCCGTCGAGTACCGGCGTGTCGAAGTGGTGGGGCCGCGCGTCTCCGGAGAATTGCTGGCCTACGGCATGCTCGGCCTGATGCTCGCGATCTTTGCGATCCTGATCTATCTCTGGTTCCGATTCGAATGGCAGTTCGCGCTCGGCGCCATGATCGCCAACGTCCACGACATCGTGCTGACGATCGGCTTCATGTCGATCACGCAGGTCGATTTCGATCTCACCAGCATTGCGGCGCTTTTGACGATCCTCGGCTATTCGCTGAACGACACCGTCGTGATCTATGACCGAATTCGCGAAATGCTGCGGCGTTACAAGAAAATGCCGATGCCCGAATTGCTCAACGAATCGATCAACTCGACGCTGTCGCGCTCGATTATCACGCACGTCACGGTGACGCTGGCTTTGCTGGCGCTGTTGCTGTTCGGCGGCAACGCCATTCACAGCTTCACCGCCGTGATGATGTTCGGCGTGGTGCTGGTCGGCACCTACACTTCGATTTTCATCGCGGCACCGATCCTGATCTACCTCGGTGTCGGCGACCACCGTGCCGACGCGCCGGACAAGCCGTCGGATAAGCCTGCGAAAAAGTAGCCATGGCTGACCGCTCGGACGCTCCGCATCTTCCGAGGTCGGCACCGATCGAAGCCTACGGCAAGGGCGGATTCGCCTTCGCGGACATGTCGCATCGCGGCTCGCTGCTGTGCCTGCCGGATGCGATCTGGGCCTGGCCGGTCACAAAGGCTGGCGATATCGACAAGGCCTCGCTGGCCCGCGTGTTCGCCGCGGCTAATGGCATCGATACCCTGATTATAGGTACCGGCACCGATGTCTGGCTGCCTCCATCTGATCTTCGTGAGGCGTTGCGGGCGGTGAGGGTGGTGCTGGATGCGATGCAGACCGGCCCCGCTGTTCGCACCTACAACATCATGATCGGCGAGCGGCGGCGCGTCGCGGCGGCGCTGATCGCGGTGCCATGAGCAGCGCGGACGGAGGCAAGCAATCCGCCGACTTCTGCGCCGAACAGGTGCGTGCCCATGATTTTACCCGCTATGCCTCCACGCTGTTTATGCCGGCCGCCCAGCGTCGCGCGCTGCTGGCGCTTTATGCCTTTAACGTCGAGATTTCCCGCGTGCGTGAGCAGGTGAGCCAGCCGCTGCCGGGCGAAATGCGCCTGCAATGGTGGACCGACATGCTCGCAGGCGAGGAGCGTGGCGGGGTCGAAGGCAATCCGGTTGCGGCCGAACTGCTGCTGGCAATCCGTAGCGCGGGTCTGCCGGTCGAGCGGCTGTCGCGCCTGATCGATGAGCATCAGTTCGATCTCTACAACGATCCGATGCCGACCATGGCGGCGCTGGAGGGCTATATCGACGACACCTCGTCGGCGCTGTTTTCGCTGGGCGCGCGGATTGCCGGCTGGCAGTCAGAAGAGATCGAGCACCTCGCGCGCCATGCCGGACTGGCGCAAGGCATGGCGCAGGTCATGGCGGCACTGCCGCTGGACGCCTCGCGGCGCCAATTGTTCGTGCCGCTGCAATTGCTGGAGAGCCACGGCGTCGGGATGGAAGAGGTGTTCGCAGGCAAACAGACACCGAGGCTTCGCGCGGTACTGGATCAGCTGATCGGCGAGGCGCAGGGGCATTTGAAGACGGCACTCACGCTCCTGGACAACGCGCCGCCAGAGATAAGGCCGGTATTCCTGCCGCTGGCGCTGGTCAGCCGCGATCTGACGCGGATGTCGCGCGCGGACAGCGATCCCTACACGCTCCATGTCACGTCAAGGTTTCGGACGCTGTGGGCGTTGTGGCGGGCGTCAAGGTCGCGGATGTTCACGTAGCGTGAAGATGACGCGCACTGAGGTGCGGCCATAGGAAACCGTCATACTCCGCGAAAGCGAGTATCCAGTACGCTACAACCTCTCGATTCCATCACTGACGCCCTGGAATACTGGGCCACCCGCTTTCGCGGGCGGTGACGTTGTGAGTGGAGATGAGCGGCGCACTTCAGGATGACGTCGGCGTATGATCCATCGCTTCGAAATTAAATCGATCCCGCAAATTTTTGCGCGATTCGAGAATGCTCTTCAGGAACGCGCGGTCGGTGTCACTCGTCATCATCGGCTCGATCAGGTCGAGCTGGTTCATCGCGACAAGCTGCAGGATCTCGGTGCGGGGTTTTCCGGCGCTGTCGCGCGGCAGTGCCTGCACCACCTGGATATGTTCCGGCGGTTTTGGGCCTTTCGCCGCCGCGAGTTCGTTGCGCAATTGCGATTCGAGTGCGGTCTGGTCGGCCTCGACGAAGGCGTAAAGCCCGACGCCGGTACGGCGGTCGGCGAACGCGACAATGGCGGTGTCGCGGACGGCAGGATTTTTCCTGATCAGATCGATCAGCACCGGGGCGTCATTGACAAGCCGCCGGCCGCCGCCTTCGCGATCGGTAAAGTTGAACAGGCCGCGGGTGATGGCGCGGTAGACTTTCTTGCCGGTCATAAGCCAGATGCTGGCGACCAGCGATTTGCGCGCGAGAATCTTGCGTTCCTTCGGCGTCAGCGCCTCCGGCGCATAGCTGCGCTTGTGCTTGAGCAGATGCCGGAGATCCTCATACGCGGCGATCCGAAACAGCCGGCCGCGGGTTTTGAAACAGGCCGCAAGCTGAAAGTCGGTCACATAGGCGCGGCCGTCACTGCCGCGCAGCCAGTTCTGCTCCTTGGCGAGGTCGTTATGACAGATGCCGGCGCGATGCAGCTTGCGCAGCGCCTCTTTGGCAGAACGGAAATAGGCGATATCGCCTGTCGGTTTTGCCAGATGCAGCGCCACGCCGTTGATGAACCCGCGCACCAGCGCCTGCCGGCCGGCCCACAGCAATTCCGGCCCGACATGCAGGTCGCGCGCCAGCGCCAGCGCGCGGCGTTCGCGGGCGAACAGATGGCGCGCCGGGATGTAGGACCACCACGGCACCTGGTCGAGCCGGCGCAACACCGCATCGACTTCGCCGTTTCGCTCGCGAAAGCGGCCGCGTTCGACGGTAGAAAACACGTCGCGCTTGAGCAGTACGCCTTCGGTCCATCGCGCCGACAGGACAGCGGCGTCATCTTTGGGCAAACTCATGAAACGCTCACGCCGCCGCCGCAACGTGCAGGTTGTCGGCAATCCATCGGTCGAGATCGGCCAGCGCGCGGGCACTGATCGCCTGTTTCTTCGCAACGGTCTTTTCGTTGCCACGCAGGCGCGTGCCGTCGGGTTTTTTTGTAGGCGGGCTGGCGAGCGGCGGAAACAGCCCGAAATTGATGTTCATCGGCTGGAACGAGCGCGGACCGGCGTCGATGGTTTCGATGTGGCCGCCGGTGATATGACCGAGCAGCGCGCCCAGTGCCGTCGTCGATGGCGGCGCTGCCAGCGCCTGGCCACGTGCATCGGCCGCGGCATAAAGCCCCGCAATCAGCCCGATGCTGGCGGATTCCACGTAGCCCTCGCAGCCGGTCATCTGTCCGGCGAAACGCAGCCGCGGCTGCGCACGCAACCGCAACTGCGCATCCAGCAGTTTTGGCGAATTCAGGAAGGTGTTGCGATGCAGTCCGCCGAGCCGGGCGAATTCGGCATGCTCAAGCCCGGGGATGGTGCGGAAGACGCGTTGCTGGGCGCCGTGCTTCAGCTTGGTCTGGAAGCCGACCAGATTGTAGAGCGTGCCGAGCTTGTTGTCCTGGCGCAGTTGCACGATGGCGTAGGCCTTCACGGTGGGGTCGTGCGGGTTGGTCAATCCGACCGGCTTCATCGGCCCGTGACGCAGGGTTTCGTGGCCGCGCTCCGCCATCACCTCGATCGGCAGGCAGCCGTCGAAGTAGGGCGTATTGGTTTCCCACTCCTTGAAGTCGGTCTTTTCGCCCGCGATGAGCGCGTCGACGAAGACGTCGTATTGCTCCTTGGTCATCGGGCAATTGATATAATCGGCGCCGGTGCCGCCGGGACCCACCTTGTCGTAGCGCGACTGAAACCACGCCGCCGACATGTCGATGGAATCCTTGTGTACGATCGGGGCGATCGCGTCGAAGAATGCCAGCGCGTTCTCGTCCGTGAGTTCGCGGATGGCGTCCGCGAGCGGTGCGGAGGTCAAAGGCCCGGTCGCGACGATGACGTTGGACCAGTCCGCGGGCGGCAGGCCGCGGACCTCATTGCGATGAATTTCGATCAGGGGATGGTCGTGCAGAGCCCTGGTGACGGCAGCGGAAAATCCGTCGCGATCCACCGCCAATGCGCCGCCGGCGGGAACCTGATTGGCATCGGCGGCGCGCATGATCAGCGAGCCCAGCCGGCGCATCTCGGCGTGCAGCAATCCGACCGCGTTGTTGGCGGCATCGTCCGAACGAAACGAATTGGAGCACACGAGTTCGGCAAGGCCGTCGGTGCGATGGGCTTCGGTCATCCGTTCCGGCCGCATCTCATGCAGGACGACGCGGATTCCAGCGCTGGCGACCTGCCAGGCCGCTTCCGAGCCGGCGAGGCCCGCGCCGACGATATGTACGGTTTCGGAGGACGGTTTGATGCCTGTCATAAGCAAACAGGTAGCGCGTTTTCAAGCATAGTGGAATGCGCGCGGCCCACTCAATGGACACGACAACGCCCGCGACGAGGCGGGCGTTATCCGTTCGTCAGTCAGCTGAAGACGGATTATCCGTTATAATTACCGGCTGCAACGCGCGGGATATCCGAGCGATCCAGCCCGATGTCGGCCAGTTCGCGATCGCTAAGCTGGGCCAGTTCGCTGACATTGCGCTGATATTCCCGGAAAGCCTGGATCATGCGGATGAGCGAGAGCAACATGGGTAGTCTCCTTGTCTTAACGATTCAGCTCTTGGAGGAAAGCCTCATCGTTGAAATGAACATACAGCGGAATCCCGCACTGCGGGAGATCAAATGCTGCGATGCAGCTAGGTGAAAAACGCATGGCACCGGTAAGAAATGATTAACCGATTGGCACAGCTGCTCAAACGAACGGCCAGGAAGGTCGGTCTTGCACCCAAACTTAGAGGAAGCCTGTGAAATCACGGTATTTCGCAATGACGACATCGCTTTACTGAAATAAAGATAGTCACGACCGAGCCCGAATCAAGCATAGACACCTGAAACCGACGTTTCCAGGCGCCTCCTTCCAGGAGGTAGAGTTCCAATGCCTCATGCGTGACTCGCATGCGGGTACCTTAAATGAACAATAAATCATTCTTTGAATTATAGCCGCTTTGGTTGGCTAGCAAGCGGAACCTTCGTTCGTTCCCCGCGAACGCTGAGACACTCTTAGCGGGTCCCGTGGAGTGATGGGGACGCGCCCCGCGCGCTTGGGCTGACGAGGGCCGAACCCGTTGGGCCCGCTTGGCCGGAACGACGGTATCTAGGCGAATCCGTCCGCACGAGGTTCCGGTATTGCAGGCCATCTCGAATCGCCGAGATGCGGTGAGCGACGGCGTAGTGAAGATGCCTCGATCGGGGACGACGATCATGGATTTCGAGGGCGACGTTTTCCAGATGACGTTGCTCCCGAAAGCCCGGTGAGCTGAACGTTACTTCAACGCCAATGTGGAGCGGATCTGAAAGACGGATTCACGCAAATTCGTTAACGACCTGTAATGAAAAAACGCGATTGCGCATGACGCTCTGCGTTGCGCGCCGATCACAATTTGCTCGCGCGAAATTCATTCCGAAAGTTTCGCGCAATGCGCGATCAATTCTTTTCACAGATCCGGCAATGACGCTGAGTCTGTTCTAAAACGAAATGGGGAAGCAACATGATCAATAAGTTACTCGGAGCGGCCGCAATGGCTGCCGTAATGTACTCAACTGTCCCAGCATCCGCCGCTCATATGGGCGGCTGCAGTGGCGAGAATTTGGCGAAAACCGAATCCATGATCGAAGGCATGGCCGACGGTCAAGGCAAGTGGGGCGCAGAGAAGGAAGTCGCGGCCGCGCAGACCGCGATGCTCGACGGCAAGATGGGCGCCTGTGCGGCTCATCTCAACAAGGCGATGCACACGAGCGCGTCGAAGTAATCCGAAAATCCGGGGCAGGGGGCCGATTGCGTCGCGATCGGCCCTGGGCCCAAGGCTCAAATCCTAAGCCATGACTAAACTGCTTAGGGTGCGTGCGAGAGCTGGCTTGCGAAATACGCAATCGTTTTCGCATAGACCTCGCTCTTGTTCCATTGCTGGATCACGTTGAAATTTGCGCTGCCGGGCTCCCAGTCCTTGCCGCGCTGCCAGCCATAGCTGGCAAGGTAGTTTGCGGTCGATGCCAGCACATCGGGTGCGCTACGCAGGAGATCGCGGCGGCCGTTGCCGTCGAAATCGACGGCGTATTTGAGGTAGGACGACGGCATGAACTGGGTCTGGCCGATTTCGCCCGCCCAGGCGCCGCGCATTTCCGAAGGTGCAAGATCGCCGCGCTCGACGATGCGCAGCGCGTCCATCAACTCCGCGCGAAACGTGTCCGCGCGCCGGCAATCATAAGCGAGCGTGGCCAACGAGCGCAGCGTCGGAAATTTTCCGATATTGACGCCGAAATCGGTTTCCAGCCCCCAGATTGCGACCAGCACCTCGCCCGGCACGCCGTAACTTTCTTCAATGCGCCCGAGCACCGATCCGTACTGCTTCATCATGTTGCTGCCGCGGGTGACGCGGGGAGGGACCATGCGGCCGGAGAATTCCTCGAAACTTTGACTGAAGACCCGTTGTGAACGATCCCGGGAGAGCACCCCCTGATCAAGCGTCACGCCGTTCAAGCCGGATGTGATCGCAGACTGGGAAATTCCTTTGCCAGAGGCTTCATTCTTGAAATCGTCGAGCCACGCCTGAAAGCTGCCCGTGCCGCAGGTGGCCGCCAGCGCTGGCGCTGCCGGAACCATCAAGATGGCGCTCACCGCCAATGCTCTGAAAAGGAAACGAAGGGTCATCGGTGTAGTTTGCACAGGTATCGATTCGCCATGATGAAGTGATGACCGGCAAAAGACAAAAGAAATGTCTGCGGTAACCGCGGCCAAAACAAGGCTTTCTGCATGACGATATTGCCGCGACGAACTGGCGCGGCAAGATTTTCAGCGGCCGGGCACTGCCGGCTTTGACGCCTGCTTTGAAGGCAGCCCGATGCCATCGGAATTGCCAAGCCGCCGGTCGACATTCAACCGGCGGTTTGATGGTAACGGCTCTTGCGGAGTTACGTGCGGTCCTTGCTCTGCCATGGAAACAATGCGGCCGGGAAATCCGCCGCAGAGCGCCGCTCGCGGCGTGGGCGGGGAGAAATCGATCGCGGATTGGGATCCGGCGCGATCACCTTGCGGTAGAGATGCCAGGTGGCGTGACCGAGCAGCGGGATGACGATGGCGAGGCCAAGGAAGAACGGCAGCGATCCCGCCACCAGCAGCACCGCGACAATCAGTCCCCATGCCGCCATCGGCACGGGGTTTCGGGCCACCGCACGGAGCGACGCCACCATGGCGTCGGCAGCGCCGGCGTGACGGTCGAGCATGAGCGGAAACGAAACCACGCTGATGCACAATGCCACCACGGCGAACAGGAAACCGACGCCGCAGCCGGCGACGATCAGCCACCATCCCTGTGGCGTCGTCAGCACGCGGCTGGCGAAATCCGGAATGCTTGCCGCGGCTTCGTAGCCGAACGCCGCGACGTAAATCGCCTGCGCGGTGGCCACCCAGGTCACGAACAGGGCGAACAATAGCGTGCCGAGTCCGAGCATGGCGCCGAACGACGGCGAGCGCACTACCTCGATCGCATCCCAGGCGGAAGCCTGCTCGCCGCTCTCGCGGCGGCGGCTGAGTTCATAGAGACCGAGCGCCGCAAAGGGACCGAGCAGGGCAAAGCCCGCCGCCAGCGGAAACAGCAACGGCAACACTGAGTAGCCCAGCACGGTGCGCGCCAGCACCAGTCCGAGCACCGGATAGATCACGCAGAGGATGATGGCGTGGCTCGGCACCGCCTTGAAGTCTTCCCAGCCGAGTCGCAGCGCTTCGTGCAGGTCGGACAGACCGATGGTTCGGATGATCGGCGCAGTCGCGGCGTCAGGCGCGGGTTGCGCCAATGGTGTGACATCGCTTGGATATGGTGTGGCCATGGTCGTTGTCTCTCCCTTGCGACAGCGGCCGGATTTTCACGCCAGTTGAGGGCGCGAGCCGGCCGTCTGCAGAAACGATCACGATCAGGCCAGACGCGAAGACAGGAAACCGAAACTGGCCATGTCGCGAACTGAGCGGTCAGCGTACTCCCAAACATTGGCGCCGTCGCTCACGCTTCGGTGAATGCTTCATTGGCAAGTCATAATGGGGTGGCTAGACTGACGACGACCCGGCCCGGTACTGCCGGCAACAGAAAAGTGCCGTTCCAACCCTACACGCCATCTTTGGTTCAATGGGAGAAAACGATGAGTATTTTCGGAAAAATCATGGGCGCGATCTTCGGCACCAAGGCCAGCGCCACGCCCGCGAGCGGCGGTGCAGCCACAAGTGGAGCAACGCCTGCGAGCGGTGGGACGGCCACGAGCGCCGGATCGTCGTCCGCACCGGCGCCGGCGCAAACCGTCGACGTCGCCTCCATTGTGGACAAAGCGGCCGCCGCAAAGGGCGAAAAACTGGAATGGCGCACCTCGATCGTCGATCTGATGAAGGCGCTCGATATCGACTCCAGCTTCACGGCGCGCAAGGAGCTTGCCAAGGAACTCGGTTACACCGGCGACAGCAATGACTCCGCCAGCATGAATATCTGGCTGCACAAGCAGGTGATGGCAAAGCTCGCCGCGAACGGCGGCAAGCTGCCCCCGGAAATCAAGCACTAGCGGCAAGCACCGGCCGATCGTCGGCGCGACCTCGAAGGCCCGCGGTGTCGCGGGCCTTTTTTGATGCCCGCGGCGCACCCAGGCCATCGGCTTGCCGTGCGTGACGCGCGGGTCTAGATAGCCGGTCGAACAAGAAAATGCCCGTTCAGGAGAACACCCATGGATACCGTCGATCGCAGGACCATTCTCGCAACCGGCGCGCTGGCGCTGGCGGGCGCCGCAGCGCAAAGTGTACCGGCCGCGGCCCAGGCCGGCCCTAAGTCTATTTTTGCCGTGCCTGTGACGACGATCCCGATCGTGGGCGAAACGGATGTGTTTCCGGTGCGCCGCATCTATTGCATCGGACGCAACTATGCCGCGCATGCGATCGAGCGCGGCTCCGACCCGACCCGCGAGCCGCCCTTTTTCTTCCAGAAACCGACCGACGCTATCCAGAACGTCGCGATCGGTACGGTCGCGGATCATCCCTATCCCCTGCTCACCAAGAACTATCATCATGAAGTCGAGCTGGTGGCGGCGCTGAAATCAGGCGGCACCAATATTCCGCCGGAGCAGGCGCTCGATCACGTCTATGGCTACGCGCTCGGTCTCGACATGACCCGGCGCGATCTGCAGAACGGCATGGCGGCTGAGAAGAAGCCGTGGGAAATCGGCAAGAGCTTCGACCACGCTGCGGTGCTCGGTCCGATTCATCCGGTCGCGAAGTCAGGGCATTTCACCAAGGGCGCGATCTCGCTGGCCGTCAACGGCACGGTGCGGCAGGATTCCAACCTGGACAAGATGATCTGGAGCGTGGCCGAGCAGATCGCCAAATTGTCCGAGGCGTTCGAGCTGAAGGCCGGCGACATCATCTATTCCGGCACGCCCGAGAATGTCGGCCCGGTGGTGAAGGGCGATGTGCTGTTGTGCAAGCTGGAAGGCCTGCCGGACATGTCGATCCGGATTACGTGAGCGGTGGAAACAAGCATTCCGTTATCGTCATCCCGGCGAACGCCGGGACCCATAACCCCTGGCGTTACTCCGTGGAGAAGGCATCTGCTCCAGCGGATAAACGTTAATCCGCGCCGTATGGGTCCCGGCGTTCGCCGGGACGACGCCGAGGTTGACTTACCCCACCAGATCCCCGTACTCCGGATGCTTCTGCAGATAATCCACCACGAAGGCGCAGCCGGCGATCACCTTCAATCCATCGGCGCGGATCATCTCCAGCGCGCCCTGCACCAGCTCCGATGCGATGCCACGGCCGCGTAAGCTCCGCGGCGTCTCGGTGTGGGTGATGATGGCGGTACCCGGCGCGAGACGGTAATTGGCGAACGCCATTGCGCCTTCGGCATCGAGTTCGAAGCGGCTTTGGGCCTTGTTGTCGCGGACGCTGGCTGTGGCCATGATTTCCATTTCCTAAAATAAACATTTCAACGAGCCATTTATGGCCGTGAACCCGGTGATGCAAACAGGTCTCGACTCGGCGCGCGCGAGGTTGCACGACCTCGGCGTCACGTCACAGTGGGGGACCTCGGCGATCTAGACTTTCAGCAGATCGGCGTAATCGGGGTGCTTTTCGATGTACGCTTTCACAAACGGGCACTGCGCGATCACCTTCAAGCCGTCCGCGCGGACCCGGTCGAGCGCGCCCTTGATCAGCTTCGATCCGATGCCCTTGCCGCCGAGTTCCGGCGGCACTTCGGTATGGATGAAGGTGATGACGCCATCGGCAATGGAATAATAGGTCGCGGCGATGTGGCCGTCGACCGCGAGTTCGTAGCGATGATCCGCCTTGTTGTTGACGACGTCAGTCATTTCATCTGCCTTACTTGGATCAATTCTTTGGGGATTCCGCCAGCATGTTTCGCATCGACCACGGCTTGCCGTCGATGGCTCCCCGGATGTCGTCGATCTTCCAATGCCCGCCATCGCGCACGTAATCGTAGCGCAAGACGTCGTCATCAGGATTGGTACGGGGGTGCTCGGTACCGCGCTGCAACTTCACCACGATGGTGGCCGTGCCGCTGTCCATCTTCGCGGCGGCCGCTGAGAACGATTTGACGCTCGGATCCTGCGAATTGGTGGCTGGATCGAAATCGATCGGCCCGACATCGCCCTTCGTCGTATGCGCCTCGGCTTTGGCCCAGAGCGCGATGATGGACTTCGAGAAGTATTTGGCCTTTGCGGCCTTGTCGTTCATCATGAACGCGCCACCGAGGTCGCCATTGCCTTTTGTCACCTGGACATAGATCGCATTGACGATCGCGAGTGGATCGTTTGCGACGGCGAGGGCAGGTTGCGATATGGCGCCGGCGAGCAGTCCGGCCATTGCAGTCAAAATCAGCGCGCGGCGGGCGATCATGGAGTCCTCAAATCAGCTATGATGGTGCTTATAGACCAGAACGCGTCATTGGCTCATGGTCGTGTGCGCGAAATCATCGCCTGGAGGCTATCATGGCCAACGACAAAGGTCCCAATATCAAGAAGAAGCAGAAGTGCAAGAATTGCGAGGGCAAGGGCCTGCTGAAGAAGGGCGATAAAGTTGTAAAATGCCAGCGCTGCGGTGGGACCGGGCTGCGGTGAATACACTTTGTTGTAGCCTGTATGCAGCGAAGCGAAATGCAGGAAAAGCTTATATGAAGACCGGGATATTCCCGGATTTCGCTACGCTCCATCCGGGCTATGGTTGCTAGCGCGCCCCGGAGGGAATGACGCGGTACGAAGTTTGAGTGATGGACGACCGGCCCGGTGGCCATTAACAAGCGCGCGTGAATCTGGTTCAATTTACGCGTAGGACGAGACCAGCGAAAATGGTCCGTCAGTTGCCTGTTTGGGAGGACCAACCCATGAAGCTCATCGTCTCACTGCTGGGCGTCGTGCTGCTCATCGTTGCCGCCGTCTATTTCCTGATGCCGGCAGACCAACTGCCCAGCTTTCTCCCCGGATACGAGGCGGGCGTGACGCATGTGCATGCCAAGCACGGCATCGTCGCCGGCGTGGCAGGTGTGGTGCTACTGGCGGCAGGCGTGTTCATGGGGCGAAGGTGAAGGGTGCC
The DNA here is from genome assembly GCA_028290305.1 of Bradyrhizobium sp. The sequence goes on along the minus strand of JAQGKC010000140.1, from coordinate 18,323 downwards.
CGATCCATGGCCAAGCCGTATTTGGAGCGCTCCACGTGACCGGGACCGATAGCACGGCCGCGCCGCGCGGCGGCCTAACACGGATGTCGCGCCGGATGATGAATCTGGCGCATCTATTGACGCAGAACGCGCGCCGGCACGGCGAACGCGCAGGCTTCATCTGGGGCGAAAAATCCTGGACCTGGCGCGAGATCGACGGCCTCGTCTCGGCACTGGCTGCAGCGCTCGCCGCGCGCGGTATCGTCAAGGGCGACCGTATCCTCGTGCATTCGAAGAATTGCGACGAGATGTTCTGGTCGATGTTCGCGGCCTTCCGGCTCGGCGCGGTGTGGGTGCCCACCAATTTCAGGCTGATGCCGGACGAGGTCGCCTATCTCGCCACCGCCTCCGGCGCCAAGGCGTTACTGTGCCACGGCGATTTTCCTGAACACGCTGCTGCGGTCAAAGCGTCGAGTCCCGCGCTTGATTTCACCTGGCGGATCGGCGAGGGCGCATTCGGCGAGACGTCGCTGAGCGCAGCGATTGCTGCGCATGCGGGCGCGCACGTCGAGAACACAGCGGTCGAATATGACGACCCCTGCTGGTTCTTCTTCACCTCAGGCACGACAGGACGCTCCAAGGCGGCCGTGCTGACCCATGGCCAGATGGCTTTTGTCGTCACCAACCATCTCGCCGACCTGATGCCGGGCACGACGGAGCGCGATGCGTCGCTGGTGGTCGCGCCGTTGTCGCACGGCGCGGGCATCCATCAACTCGTGCAAACCGCGCGCGGCGTGCCGACCATTTTGCTGCCATCGGAGCGCTTTGATATCGCCGAAGCGTTCCGGCTGATCGAGACCCATCGCGTCAGCAATATCTTCACGGTGCCGACCATCCTGAAGATGATGGTCGAGCATCCCGCAGCCGACCGCACCGATCATTCATCGCTGCGCTACATCATCTACGCTGGCGCGCCGATGTACCGCGAAGACCAGAAGGCTGCGCTGAACAAGCTCGGCAAGGTGCTGGTGCAATATTTCGGGCTCGGCGAAGTCACCGGCAACATCACGGTGCTGCCGCCGGCCCTGCACGACCCCGAGGACGGGCCGCATGCGCGGATCGGCACCTGCGGATTCGAGCGTACGGGCATGCAGGTCTCGATCCAGGGCGACGACGGTCGCGAACTGAAACCCTTCGAGACCGGAGAGATCTGCGTCATCGGCCCCGCCGTCTTCGCCGGCTACTACGACAATCCGGAAGCTAACGCTAAAGCCTTCCGCGACGGCTGGTTTCGCACCGGCGATCTCGGCCATACGGATGAAGAGGGGTTCGTCTATATCACCGGCCGCGCCTCGGACATGTACATATCCGGCGGCTCCAACATCTACCCGCGCGAGGTCGAGGAGAAGATCCTGACGCATCCTTCCATCGGCGAGGTTGCGGTGCTCGGCGTCCCCGATCCGGTTTGGGGCGAAGTCGGCATTGCCGTCTGCGTGCCGCGCGAGGGCGCGGGCCCCGTGACCGAAGTTGAAATGGCGGGATTCCTCGCCACGAAAGTGCCGCGCTACAAGATGCCGAAGCGCTTTTTCTTTTGGGACGCGCTGCCGAAATCGGGCTACGGCAAGGTGCCGAAGCGGCTGGTTCGCGACGAACTCGAGGCGCGCGGCCTGCTTGATCTCACCATGAAACAGTCGGGCTGATGCGGCGCATCGCCCAGCCCGGTTCGGTCGTGCCCGAGCGCATCCAATGGGTCGAAGCGCGCGGTCGCGCCTTCTCGTTTACGCTGGAGGCCGGCCTGCCGCTCTTGGAAGCCGCGCGCCGCGGCTTTGCGGCGGAGGGATTTGCTAGCGGTACGCTGAACATCAGGGGTGGGGCGCTGGGCCCCTTTGTCTACGTCATGCCGGCGCTGTCCGGGGACAGCCAGCACGCGGCGTTCTATAGCGACACCTTCCGGCCCGCCGGCATCACCCGGTTCAAACTGGCGACGATGACGTTCGGCCAGCGTGACGGCGCGCCCTTCTTCCATTGCCACGGATTGTGGACGGAAGCCGGCGGGCGCGTGGGCGGCGGCCACGTGCTGCCCGAGGAAACCGTTGTCGCCGAGCCGTTCGAGGTCGATGCTTTCGGTCTCGATGGCGCTATCTTCACGGCGGAGCCCGATCCCGAGACCAATTTCAAACTGTTTGGCCCAGTCGCTTGTTCTGCCAACGGTGTTGAAACCGCCAGCCGCGCCTTTGCGCTACGGCTGCGGCCCAACCAGGATTTTGCGGGCGCGCTGGAAAGTTTCTGCCGTGAACGGGGCATCGACCACGCAAAACTTCGCGGTGGCGTAGGCAGCACCATCGGAGCGCGCTTTGTGGGTGGGCGTATCGTCGAACCCTTTGCGACGGAATTAGCTGTCAGTTCGGGTGTCATCGCACCTGGCGCAGGCGGTGCGCTAGAGGCAGAGCTCCACATCGCACTCGTCGATTATCTGGGCGACCTCGCCGAGGGTCGGCTAACGCGTGGCGACAATCCGGTGCTGATGACGATGGAGCTTGTGCTGGAAGTGTTGCGGTGAGGACGGTGGCTATTGCGCTCGACAAGCTAGCGTAACTTGCGGACGTGAACATTGACGTCGAGATCGATGTTGCTGACGCAGGTTTGCGTCGTGTTTCGACCTTCACGCGCGCGGGCATTTCTGACGTTGGCGAGCCTCAGGCACCGCCATTGCGGCAGCTTGCCACTGCTTTCTCCGGCGAACTGCCACGCCAGCACGACCTCTTCGCCGCTTTTGTTGGTGCCGATGATATGCGGGCACAGTTCACGGTGGCGGCCTTCATAAGTGCAGACGATCTGCTGCTCGGCCAGGATCGCTTTGCGGAAGAGGGTGTAGGCGGCGCTGGGCATTCAGTTGTGACGGCTCATATGCTTGACCCGGGATCGCAGAGCGGCCGGACCATAACTCATAAGTGTCGCGCTGGTCGTTTAGATCCCGTGGTGCGCTAAGCGCAGTCGGCAAAACACTACCTAAGATGAAAATGTTCTTGTTATGTTCCATGCAGTGTGCGACACACCTGACCGCATATCAGCACAACTACGCTGCATTGGGTCTGGGCACATGAGCTCACGACGAAATCGCACGATCAAAATGCCTGCGCCTTATCTCAGGCGGCTTTGGCTCGATCCCTCGCGCGTCGCGGACTCCAAGGCCTATCCGTTTTGTCTTCCGTTCCTGCAAGACGACTTCGAGCTGAGTTTCGACCGCTCCATCACCATCATCGTCGGCGAAAACGGCACCGGGAAATCCACCTTGCTGGAAGGGATCGCCGTACTCGCTGGATATGACGAGGCCGGCGGCGGCAAAGGCTATAGGCCGGTCGATCACTCGAACGCGCTCGAGGCGATGGGTGGAGAGCTTTCGAAGGCGCTGCGCGCGAGCTGGCTACCGAAGATCACCAATGGCTGGTTCTTCAGGGCGGAGAGCTTCTTCTCGGTTGCGAGATATCAAGACCAAGTCAATCTTGAAGAAATTCCTGGCGTTCTTCCCGGCACCCCACCAGACTTTCTGTCGCATTCACACGGCGAAGGCTTCTTGCGCTTCTTCGAAGAGCGCTGTCAGAAGCAGGGCATCTTCATCTTCGATGAGCCGGAGTCCGCGCTGTCACCTGCACGCCAGATGGAATTCCTCAAGCTGATGCGTCGCATGGAGGAGTCCGCGATTTGCCAGATCATCATGGCCACGCATTCACCAATGCTGATGGCTTATCCCAACGCGCGGCTGTTGCGGTTGACGAAGTCCGGGTTGGAGCCGGTGACCGTTGAAGCGACGGATCATTACCGGCTCATGCGGGAGTTCTGCGACGATCCGGCGGGATTTGTGGAGGCGGCGATAGCGGAGTAAGCGCTTTTACTCCGCTATTTTACGCTTGGCCGTTTTGCGTTTTGAGCTGGACTTCGCTGAACCGCCAATTTGAAATGTCTCCAAATGCTTCAAGTTCGCCCGAGTCAATTAGATATCGGAGCCGCTCGTTCAATTTCTCGTCGCTAACAAGACGGTCTTCAACTTCACATTTTTGCCTGACGCGCGCGAAAATCAGGGCAACTTTCAGTTGCCGATGACGAGCTTGAGATAAAATGAGATCGTCGAGATATTCGTTAGACGCATTTTCCACATCATCACTCCGCCGCCTCGTCCGTTCTTCGCTTCCGCTTGCTGCCATCTGCCTTCGCCAGCACCGGTGCCAGAAACTTGCCGGTGTAGCTGCGCGGCGCTTTGACGATGTCTTCCGGTGGACCCCAGGCGACGATTTCGCCGCCGCCGTCGCCGCCCTCAGGACCGAGGTCGATCACCCAGTCCGCGGTTTTTATCACTTCGAGATTGTGTTCGATCACCACGACGGTGTTGCCTTGGGAGACCAGCTCGTGCAGCACCTCCAGCAGCTTCTTGACGTCGTGGAAATGCAGGCCGGTGGTGGGCTCGTCGAGGATATAGAGCGTGCGGCCGGTGGCGCGCTTCGACAGCTCCTTTGCCAGTTTGACGCGCTGGGCTTCACCGCCTGACAAGGTCGTTGCCTGCTGACCGACGTGAATGTAATCCAAGCCGACGCGGTGCAAGGTTTTAAAAGTTTCGCGCACGCGCGGCACCGCCTTGAAGAACTCGGCGGCTTCCTCAACAGTCATGTCCAACACGTCTGCGATCGACTTGCCCTTAAATAGCACTTCCAGCGTCTCGCGGTTGTAACGCTTGCCCTTGCAGACGTCGCAGGTGACGTAGACATCGGGCAGGAAGTGCATCTCGATCTTGATGACGCCGTCGCCCTGGCAGGCCTCGCAGCGGCCGCCCTTGACGTTGAACGAAAACCGCCCCGGCTCGTAGCCGCGCGCCTTGGCTTCGGGCAGGCCGGCGAACCATTCGCGGATCGGCGTGAACGCGCCGGTATAGGTGGCGGGATTGGAGCGCGGGGTGCGGCCGATCGGCGACTGGTCGATGTCGATGATCTTGTCGATATGCTCCAGCCCCTCGATGCGGTCGTGCGGGGCGGCACCTTCGCTGGCATTGTTGAGCTTGCGCGCGATCGCCTTGTAGAGCGTGTCGATCAAGAGCGTCGACTTGCCGCCGCCGGAGACGCCGGTGACGCAGGTGAACAGCCCCAGCGGAATTTCCGCCGAGACGTTTTTCAGGTTGTTGCCGCGGGCGTTGATCACCTTGATGGTGCGGCGATGGTTCGGCGGCCGTCGCTCCGGGATATCGACCGATAATTCGCCGGTGAGATATTTGCCGGTCAGCGACTTCGGATTGTTCATGATGTCGGCGGGCGTGCCCTGGGCCACGATGTAGCCGCCATGCATGCCGGCGCCGGGGCCGACATCGACGACATAATCGGCAAGCCGGATGGCGTCCTCGTCGTGTTCGACCACGATCACGGTATTGCCGAGATCGCGCAGCCGCTTCAGGGTTTCCAGAAGACGCGCGTTATCGCGCTGGTGCAAACCGATCGACGGCTCGTCCAGCACATAGAGCACGCCGGTCAGCCCCGAGCCGATCTGCGAGGCCAGCCGAATGCGCTGGCTTTCGCCGCCGGAGAGCGTGCCCGAGGCGCGCGCCAGCGTCAGGTAATTCAGGCCGACATCGAGCAGGAACGACAGCCGCTCGCGGATCTCCTTCAGCACCCGCGCGGCGATCTCGTTCTGCTGCGCGTTGAGCACTTTTGGCACCGACTCGAACCACTCGCCGGCACGGCGCACCGAAAGCTCGGAGATTTCGCCGATATGTTTGCCGCCGATCTTGACGCACAGCGCCTCCGGCTTCAGCCGATAGCCGTGGCAGGCTTCGCAGGGCACGTCGGAAAAATACTTGGCCAGCTCCTCGCGCGCCCACTCGCTGTCGGTCTCGCGATAGCGGCGGTTGATATTGGTGATGACGCCCTCGAACGGTTTCTTGGTGTCGTAGGAGCGCACGCCGTCTTCATAGGAGAACTTGATCTCGTCGTCGCCCGAACCATGCAGAATGGCATCTCTGGTTTTCTTCGGCAGATCCTTCCACTTGGTGTCGAGCGTGAACTTGTAGAACTTGCCGAGCGCGGTCAGCGTCTGGATGTAATAGGGCGACGACGATTTTGCCCAGGGGGCGATGGCGCCCTTGCGCAGCGTCAGCTCCTTGTCGGGGATGACGAGATCCTCGTCGATATGCTGCTCGATGCCGAGGCCGCCGCAGGCCGGGCAGGCGCCATAGGGATTGTTGAACGAGAACAGTCGCGGCTCGATTTCCGGAATCGTGAAGCCGGAGACCGGGCAGGCAAATTTCTCCGAGAACAGAATTCGCTCCGGCCCGCTCTTGTCGTGGATTTTTGCGGTCTTCTTGTCGGATTTCTTTTCGTCAGCGCTCGATGCCGGCGCATCGGCATATTCGATCACCGCCAAACCCTCGGCGAGCTTCAGCGCAGTTTCAAAACTCTCGGCCAGCCGCTGGCCCATGTCGGGCCGCACCACGATGCGGTCGACCACCACGTCGATGTCATGCGGAAATTTCTTGTCGAGGGTGGGGGCTTCCGACAGTTCGTAAAACGTGCCGTCGATCTTGACCCGCTGAAATCCCTTCTTGAGATATTCGGCGAGCTCCTTGCGGTACTCGCCCTTGCGGCCGCGCACCACCGGCGCCAGCAGATAGAGCCTGGTGCCTTCCGGCAGCGCCAGCACCCGATCGACCATCTGCGAGACGATCTGGCTCTCGATCGGCAAGCCCGTCGCGGGCGAATAGGGCACGCCGACCCGCGCCCACAACAGGCGCATATAGTCATAGATCTCGGTCACCGTGCCGACCGTCGAGCGCGGATTCTTCGAGGTGGTCTTTTGCTCGATGGAAATCGCCGGCGACAGGCCGTCGATCTGATCGACGTCCGGCTTCTGCATCATCTCCAGGAACTGGCGCGCATAGGCCGACAGCGATTCGACGTAGCGGCGCTGCCCCTCGGCATAGATGGTATCGAAGGCGAGCGATGATTTTCCCGAGCCAGACAGTCCGGTAAACACCACCAGCCTGTCGCGCGGAATTTCCAGATCTACGTTCTTGAGATTGTGCTCGCGCGCGCCGCGAATCGTTATTGCACGCAGGCCGGAGCCCGCGGTTTGTTGGCGCTTTGCCTTGATCACTTCATCCATGCCGGCAATTCCAGATGCGCAAGCGCTGTGTTCGGGCGCGCATCGCCGGAAACCGGGATCGGACGCCAATGGGGTGCGCTCGGAACATAGGAAGAACGCGCGCCGATTTCCAGTGCTGCTTGCAAGCCATCAACGGTTTGTTGCGGATGGGGTTGCAGCGCAGGCGTCATGGGCCGAGGAAACCCAAGGGACAAATAAAAAGAGGGGCAAGCAAAAAGGCCGGCGCGAGGCCGACCTTTTCTTATTCAGGAATGCTCAGCTCAGGCTGAGATCAGTACTTCGCGATGACCGGGCCACCCCAGCGGTAGTTCACGCGAACGGTGACCAGATCGACATCCTGACGGATGCGGTCGGTTCCGAAAAATATGCCGCCCGGCGCGGTGAAGGTGACGGTCTTGTCCTGCATGAACAGGTGGTCGTATTCGACGCCGACCGACCAGTTCGGAGCAAAGCCGTATTCCAGACCGGCGCCAACGGTGCCGCCCCAGCGGGTTTGATCGCCGGTGCCCGCAGCGAAGACGTTGCCGACGGTGGTGAACACGTCGTTGCGATCATCGGTGATCGCGGCGCCGCCCTTCACGTAGACGAGGACGTTGTTCCAGGCGTAACCGACCTGGCCGGTGAACAGGCCGAACGCGTCGATGCGCGAACGGTTGGTGAAGGCCGGCGCGAACAGGCTGGTGTTCGATCCGCGAAGATCGGCCCAGTCGCCCTGGGCTTCGAGACCGAATACCCATGCGCTGCTCTGCCAGCGATAGCCGATTTGACCACCGGCGACGCCGCCGGTTGCATCATGACAACCTTCCGCAGCGACGAAGGCGCCGCCCGGCGTGTTGAAATCCCAGCAATTGTGGCTCGATCCCCAGCCGCCGTTGGCGCCAATGTAAAATCCGCTCCAGTCATAGACGGCAGCGATCATCGGGGGCGCCTTGGTGTAAGGACGTGCAGCGAGATCTGCTGCCGACGCCGGAGCGGCCGCGCCTAATGCAATAAGACCAACCGTACCCAACAAAAACTTCTTCATCATATTCTCCCAACTTTGTTCGCTTCGGTCGAAGCGTCTAAACCCGGGTGTTCCCCCCCGCGGCTATCCAACTTCCACGAGCAATATATCCCGATTCATACCGAAATGCCGTCGCCGAAATGCAACACTCGCGCGTCAAGTGTATCGGCCGGAAGGTAATGATTTGTTTAGGACTTTCGGGAACCCGGTGGAACTTTTTGAGGGAACCCAACGCCGCTGTTGTTCCGCTGCCGCATTGAAATACCGCCAGCAAAATCTCATATGCCGCTCGCTGGAACAAAACTGGAACGTTCTGGGGAGGAATGCTATATGTGGATAACCCGGGGATCGTCAGGCTCGCGGGATCGGCGAGCGTATAGGGTCGGCCTCAGATGGTCCCACGGCAATGTCGGAGCTCAAGCCGGCAAGTGTGAGCGCCAGCAAGCGTGAGCGCCCGGTGTGAGCGCAAAGTCAGACCAGTAAATTTCGAGAGTGGAGAGCGGCGATGGCGGGAAGTGTGAACAAGGTCATTCTGATTGGCAATCTTGGGGCCGATCCGGAAATCAAGCGGACTCAGGATGGGCGGCCGATCGCCAACCTGCGGATCGCGACGTCGGATACCTGGCGCGACAAAAACACCGGCGAGCGCAAGGAAAAAACCGAATGGCATCGCGTGGTGATTTTCAGCGAAGGCCTGTGCAAGATCGCCGAGCAGTATCTGAAGAAGGGCGCCAAGGTTTACATTGAAGGCCAGCTGCAAACGCGGAAGTGGACTGACCAGAGCGGCGTCGAGAAATATTCGACCGAAGTGGTGCTGCAGAACTTCAACTCGACCTTGACCATGCTCGATGGCCGCAGTGGCGGCGGTGGCGGCAATTTCGGGTCCGATGATTCCGGCGGCGATTTCGGCTCTAGCGGCCCGTCAAGCGCGGCGCCGCGTCGTGCGGTAGCGGCCGGCGCCCGCAACAGCGACATGGACGACGATATTCCGTTCTGAGGCAGGAACGGGAGTCAACGAGGACGCGGCTCGCCTGGGCCGCGTTTTCCATGCGAGTACCCCGGAAGGACAGCGCGAGATTTCCACCTTTGCCGAACGAAAGCGGCGCCGATCCGATCAAACGGGCGATGCGCGCAAGCGCCAAGGGTTTAATCTCGATTATTATTAATGTGTCACATTTACTTATTACAATAAGCGCATGTTACTATTTGATAAAATCTATAAGTTATAACGTGGACCCAGCGACGCTTTGATGGCGATGTAAATCGTATTAACATAGGGCGAGATCCAGGGATTTCCGGCCTTGGATGCCAAGCCGAAATCCGGGGGGCCCATTGTGAGCTTTGCGCCGCTGCTCAACGCCGCTCCCCAGATTCCCCTTCATGCCTTCGCGGCAATGGCTGCATTCGTGCTGGGCGTCGTCCAGCTTGCTGCGCCGAAGGGAACCTTGCCTCATCGCACGCTCGGCTGGATCTGGGTTGGCTTGATGGTCTCGGTGGCGGTCAGTTCGTTCTGGATCCACCAAATCCGGCTGGTAGGTCCCTGGAGCCCGATCCACCTGCTGTCGATCTTCACGCTGGTGACAGTTCCACTCGGCGTGTGGAAAGCGCACCGTCACGAGATCGCCGACCACCGACGCATCATGGTCCTTGTTTTCTCCGGTGCACTCGTTATCGCAGGGCTGTTCACGCTGCTACCGGGACGGATCATGCACGCCGTCTTGTTTGGCGATTAACACCCCTCGAAAACGCCGTCCCGGCGAAGGCGTTTTCGCCTTCGAGATGGGGCCCGCTGGGCGACCTTTCTGGGGCCGGTTTCGCGACCGCGGCGAGAGCTGTCATTGGCCGCGTAAGTCTCTGGAAAAACGAAGGGAAAAACCGATGACGGGAACCAGTTAGGGGTGGTTTAGAGGCCCTCGATACGCTATATGATTCCCAAGCAAAAACTGACCGGATTCCCCCTTTGTCTGACCCTGAAGATACGACGCCCGGAGAGCCACCGGCGCCCTCGGATATTCGTCCCGTATCCATTCTCGACGAGATGAAACGCTCCTACCTAGATTACGCCATGAGCGTGATTGTGGCGCGTGCGCTGCCTGATGCCCGTGACGGTCTGAAACCGGTCCATCGGCGCATCCTGTATTCGATGTACGAGCAAGGGCACACGCCCGACAAGAAGTACGTCAAGTCCGCGCGTGTCGTCGGTGACGTGATCGGTAAATATCATCCGCACGGCGACCAGTCGATTTACGATGCAATGGTCCGGATGGCGCAGGATTTCTCCATGCGCGTACCGCTGATCGACGGGCAGGGCAATTTCGGCTCGGTCGATGGCGATCCTCCGGCGGCGTATCGATATACGGAAGCGCGCCTGACTCGGTCTGCTCTCGCGGTTCTCGCAGATATCGATAAGGACACCGTCGATTTCCAGTCGAACTACGACAATTCCGAGACAGAACCGTCGGTTCTGCCGGCGAAATTTCCCAATCTCCTGGTCAACGGTGCGGGCGGCATCGCCGTCGGCATGGCCACCAATATACCCCCGCACAATCTCGGTGAAGTCATAGACGCCTGCGTTGCGCTGATCGATGACCCCGCGCTCGGCATCGACGATCTCATCAACATCATTCCTGGGCCGGACTTCCCAACCGGCGGCATCATCCTCGGACGACAGGGCATCCGTTCGGCCTATCATCTCGGCCGCGGATCGATCGTGATGCGCGGCAAGGTGTCGATCGATACCATCCGGAAGGACCGCGAAGCGATCATCATTTCGGAGATTCCGTACCAGGTAAACAAAGCCACCATGGTCGAGCGCATCGCCGATCTGGTGCGCGAAAAGAAGATCGAGGGCATTTCCGACTTGCGGGACGAATCCGACCGCGATGGCTTTCGCGTCGTGATCGAACTGAAGCGCGAGGCGATGGCGGATGTGGTGCTGAATCAACTCTATCGCTTCACGCCGCTGCAGACGAATTTTGCCGCCAATATGTTGGCGCTGGATTCTGGTCGTCCGCAGGTCATGAACCTGAAGGACCTGCTGACGCTGTTCATCGCGTTCCGCGAGCAGGTGGTCACCCGCCGTACCAAATTCCTGCTCAACAAGGCCCGCGATCGCGCCCACATTTTGGTCGGTCTCGCCATTGCGGTGGCGAATATCGACGAGATCATCCGCGTGATCCGCACCTCGCCCGATCCCAACACCGCGCGCGAAACCCTGATGTCGCGCGACTGGCCGGCGAAAGACGTGGCGGCGATGATCACGCTGATCGACGATCCGCGCCATCGGCTCGCCGAGGACGGCACCGCGCGGCTGTCGATGGAGCAGGCCAAGGCCATTCTCGACCTGCGTCTGCAGCGGCTCACTGCGCTCGGGCGCGAGGAGATTTCCGAAGAACTCGACAAACTGGCGGTGGAGATCGCCGATTACCTCGACATCCTGCGTTCGCGCGCCCGCGTCCAGACGATCATCAAGACCGAACTTGCGGCAGTGAAGTCCGAGTTCGCAACCCCGCGTAAAACCGTCATCATCGAGCAGGAAGGCGAGGTTGAAGACGAGGACCTGATCCAGCGCGAAGACATGGTGGTCACGGTCTCGCATGCGGGCTACGTCAAGCGCGTGCCGCTGTCGACCTACCGGGCGCAACGGCGCGGCGGCAAGGGTCGTTCGGGCATGCAGACCCGCGACGAGGATTTTGTCAGCCGTCTGTTCGTGGCTTCCACCCATACGCCGGTGCTGTTCTTCTCGTCGCGCGGCCAGGTCTACAAGGAAAAGGTCTGGCGCCTGCCGGTGGCGGCGCCGAACGGACGCGGCAAGGCCCTGATCAACATCCTGCCGCTGGAGCAGGGCGAGCGCATCACCACCATCATGCCGTTGCCCGAGGATGAATCCTCGTGGGCCAATCTGGACGTGATGTTTGCGACCACGGGTGGCAACGTCCGCCGCAACAAGCTATCGGATTTTGTCGACGTCAGGCGTTCCGGCATCATCGCCATGAAGCTCGATGCCGATGAGGCGATCGTCGACGTGCAGATCTGCAACGAGCGCGACGACGTGCTGCTCACCGCCGCCGGCGGCCAGTGCATCCGCTTCCCCGTCACCGATGTGCGGGTGTTCCAGGGCCGCACCTCGATGGGCGTGCGCGGCATCGCGTTGCCCGAAAACGACAAGCTGATCTCGCTGACCATCCTGCGCCACATGGATGCCGATGCCGAGGAGCGTGCGGCCTATCTGCGTCGCGCCAATGCGGTGCGGCGTGGTGGCGTCGAGGAGGAGGCGGGACCTGACAGCGAGGATGCCTCCGGCGCCATCGAGCTTGGCGAGCAACGCTATGTCGAAATGTCCGCCAGCGAGCAATTCGTGCTGACCATCAGCGAAAACGGCTTCGGCAAGCGCTCGTCGTCGTTCGAGTACCGGACTACCGGCCGCGGCGGCAAGGGCATCGTCGCGATGTCGGTGAACGGCCGCAACGGCAAGCTGGTGGCGTCATTCCCGGTCGAGGACAGCGACCAGATCATGCTGGTGACCGACAGGGGTCAGCTGATCCGCTGTCCGGTCGAGGGCATCCGGATTGCCGGCCGCTCGACCCAGGGCGTCATCGTGTTCGATACCGCCGAAGACGAGCATGTGGTGTCGGTCGAGCACATTGGCGAAGACACCGAAAACGGTAACGGAGGCTAGGGCGACGGCCCGGCCTCCGTTCTAATCAAATCCGGAACTCAAACTTGATCTGGACGACGCGCTCTATGGCGCGCGGTCGGCGGTTACCAGCCGGGCGTCCCGGATGGTGGCCTTGGAGCCGGCAACGCGCAGGCAGGAAGCCTCGAAATTCGGCCATGCCTGCTGGGAGCAATTGGGGCCAACCTGGTGGACATCGAGCCGGTCGCCCTTGGCGAGAGGCGCCGGTACGCTGGCTTCGACCTGCGGGGCAAATCCGGGAAGAATGGTGAGGGCAGCAGCGACAAACGCAGCAATAGCGATTGCTGAAAGAGCTTTGATCATGACGGTCCCCTGTGATGGGCCTTTTCGGCCCGTCGTTTCGTTAACGGATTGATACCCAACGCCCGTTTCAGGAAGTCTTCGCTAAGCCATCAAATGGTTTCGTTCCGCCGGAGTTTTGTTTCGTCGCCCGTTGGGACATGAAACAGTGGCGGCTTGCCTAGGGAGACGCCGTGACCCCGCAGAGGCCGACCTGAAATAAAAATCGCACCTTTAGCCCTACAGGCGGGAACCAGCCCGCCTTGCGGGGCCGCCCGGGGCGGGGTAGAGGGGTTTATGCCCCGTATCGCGCTGTACCCCGGCTCATTCGACCCCGTTACCAACGGCCATCTGGATGTGGTCCGGCACGCCGTCGGCCTCTGTGACCGGCTGATCGTCGCAATCGGGGTCCATCCCGGCAAAAAGCCGCTGTTTTCGGTGGATGAGCGCCTCGACATGGCGCGGAAGGTGTTTGAGCCGATCGCGGCCAAAGCCGGCTGCGCCTTCGATTGCACCACTTACGACAACCTCACCGTCACCGCGGCGCAGAAGAACGGCGCGACCGTCATGATTCGCGGCCTGCGCGACGGCACCGACCTCGACTACGAGATGCAGATCGCCGGCATGAACGAGACCATGGCGCCCGAGGTGCATACGGTGTTCATTCCGGCCTCGGCTTTGGTCCGCCCGATCACCGCCACACTGGTGCGGCAAATCGCGGCCATGGGCGGCGATGTCTCGGCATTCGTGCCGCCATCGGTCGCCGCCGGCCTCAAAATCAAATTCGCCGGTTAGCGCGTCATTGTCGCAAAAGTGGGAACCGGTTTTGCGATAACACGCGCAACCCTCATGCTCTTCCTTCCACCTGATCCGGAGTTTTCATGGTCCGAATTCTTGCCGTCATCGCCGCGTTGATTTGCGCGGCCCCCGCAATCGCCCAGCCGCTTCCTGCCAATCTCGACAAGCAGAATGCGATTGTGATCGACACCACCAAGGGCCGCATCGTCTTCAGGCTGCGCACCGATCTGGCGCCGATGCATGCCGAGCGGATCAAGCAATTGGCGCGCGAAGGCTATTACAACAACGTGCCGTTCCACCGGGTGATGGATGGCTTCATGGCGCAGACCGGCGACGGCCAGAATTTCAATGGCACCGGTGGTTCGAAATATCCCAACCTGAAGGCGGAATTCTCCAATGTGCCGTTCAAGCGCGGCATCGTCGGCATGGCACGGCGCGGCGACAGCGTCGATACCGCGAACTCCCAGTTCTTCTTCATGTTCGGCGACGCACCCAGCCTGAACGGCCAGTATACCGTGGTTGGCGAAGTGGTGTCGGGCATGGACGTGATCGATAAACTCAAGAAGGCGCCACCGGGATCGCCAGGCGGCAGCGTGACCGACCCGGACAAGATGGTGAAGGTGCAAGTCGCATCCGATATCAAGTGAGCCATGGAAGCTGAGTAATGGCAGCGCCGCGTCGTAAACCGTGGATCTGGTTTGCTGTGGCGCTGCTGTTGCCGTCATCGATCGCGTCGGCTCAGGTCGGGCCGGATCGTGTCGATAATATCAAGGGCGTGTTCGAAAGATTACGCACCTGCTGGAAGCCACCGCCGGCGGCGTCGCACGCCAATCCGGAGATGGACATCACCGTGATCGTGAGTTTCAACCGGGATGGCAACATAAACGGCCACCCGAAAATCACCTATGAATCGGAACAAGCGACCGACAATGACCGGTTGGCGTACCGCATCGCCGTCATGGAGACGTTGCAACGCTGTACGCCGATGCCATTTACCGAAGGAATGGCTGGCGCGATTGCCGGCCGCCCGTTCGCCGTCCGATTTCAAAATCGGAAACCTCCACCCCAACCGACAGAGAAAAGAGCATGGCTGACACCGAAAATACTTTGATCCTTGAAACCACCCAGGGCCCCGTGACCATCGAAATGCGGCCCGATCTCGCGCCCGGCCACGTCGCGCGGATCAAGGAACTGGTGCGCGAAGGCTTTTACGACGGCATCGTGTTCCATCGCGTGATCGACGGCTTCATGGCGCAGACGGGATGTCCGCAGGGCACCGGCACCGGCGGTTCCGGCAAGAAGCTCAAGGCCGAGTTCAACAAGGAGCCGCATGTGCGCGGCACGACCTCGATGGCGCGCGCGGCCAATCCGGATTCCGGCGACAGCCAGTTCTTCATCTGCTTCGACGATGCGCCGTTCCTCAACAACCAGTACACGGTCTGGGGCAAGGTGACCGAGGGCATGGAGAACGTCGACAAGATCAAGCGCGGCGAGCCGGTGCAGAATCCGGACAAGATCGTCAAGGCGCACATGGCCGCCGACGCGGCCTGAAAACGCGCTGTCATTCCGGGCATGCGAAGCATGAACCCGGAATCTCGAGATTCCGGGTTCGCATCTTCGATGCGCCCCGGAATGACGTGACGAGACCCCGCTGGAGCGCATCGCGCCATGCGCACCGATCTTTTCGATTTCAACCTTCCCGCCGCCAGCATCGCGCTGCGTCCGGCGAGCCCGCGCGACTCCGCGCGGATGCTGATCGTGCAGCCCGACGCCGTGTTGCGCGATCGCGTTGTCGCCGATCTTCCGCAATGGCTTGAACCCGGCGATCAGCTGGTGGTGAACGACACCAAAGTGATTGCCGGAAAGCTTAGGGGCCGCCGCATCGGCCGGGACACCGAACCGAAGATCGAGGCGACGCTGATCAAGCGTCTCGACGGCTCGCGCTGGCAGGCGCTGGTTCGCCCTGCGAAAAAGCTGTCGCAGGGCGACGTGGTTCGCTTCGGCAATGAGGGCAGGGTATGTCTTCTCGGCCACCTCGATGCGCAGGTGGAACGCAAGGGCGACGACGGCGAGGTTACGCTTTCGTTTTCATTTCACGGTCCCGCGCTCGACCAGGCTATCGCCGATCTGGGCGCGCCGCCGCTGCCGCCTTACATCGCCTCGAAGCGCGCAGCCGATGAGCGTGATGCCGCCGACTACCAGACCATGTTTGCGGCCAACGAGGGCGCGGTTGCCGCGCCGACCGCGGGGCTGCATTTTACACCCGTGCTGGAAACGGCGTTGCGCGACCGCGGTGTCGGAATTCACCGGATAACGCTGCATGTCGGGGCGGGGACCTTCCTGCCGGTCAAGGTGGAAGACACCGCCGGGCATCGGATGCACGCCGAATGGGGCGTTATCTCCAAAGATACCGCCGGCGCGCTCAATGCGGCAAAGGCTGGGGGCGGGCGCATCGTCGCCGTCGGCACCACCTCGCTGCGGCTGCTGGAAAGCGCCACCGCGGAAGACGGCACGATCGAGCCGTTCGCGGGCGAGACCGCGATCTTCATCACGCCTGGTCATCGTTTTCGCGCGGTCGATATCCTCTTGACCAATTTTCACCTGCCGCGCTCGACGCTGTTCATGCTGGTATCGGCTTTCAGCGGTCTCGACACCATGAAACGGGCCTATGCCCACGCGATCGGCAGCGGTTACCGGTTCTATTCTTATGGCGACGCCTGTCTGCTGTTTCGTGATAAGTCCGCCGGATGACATCTGCCAATCATTTCGAACTGCTCGGACGCGACGGGCAAGCGCGCACGGGCAAGCTGACGACGCCGCATGGAGTGGTGCGAACGCCGGCCTTCATGCCGGTCGGCACGTCAGGCGCGATGAAGGGCATGCATTGGCGCGAGGTGCGCGACGCCGGCGGCGATATCGTGCTCGGAAATACCTATCACCTGATGCTGCGCCCGGGCGCCGAGCGGATTGCCGCGCTCGGTGGCCTGCAGAAGTTTACCGGTTGGAACGGACCCATGCTGACCGATTCAGGCGGCTTCCAGGTGATGTCGCTGTCGGAGCTGCGCAAGGTCAGCGAAAACGCCGTCACCTTTCGCTCGCATATCGACGGCGCCAAGGTTGAATTGTCGCCCGAACGTTCGATCGAAGTGCAGCGGCTGCTCGGCTCCGATATCGCGATGCAGATGGACGAATGCGTGCGGTTGCCGGCCGAACGCAACGATATCGAGCGTGCCATGCAGCTCTCGTTGCGCTGGGCTGAACGCAGCAAGCGCGCATTCGAGGCCGCGCCTCCGGGATACATGTTGTTCGGTATCGTCCAGGGCGGCGACATCCCTGAGCTGCGCCAGGCCAGCGCGCGGGGTCTGGTCGACATCGGTTTTCACGGTTACGCGATCGGAGGCCTTGCGGTTGGTGAACCGCAATCGGTGATGCTCGCGATGATCGACGAGGTCGCCCCGATCCTGCCGCAGGACCGTCCGAGGTATTTAATGGGCGTCGGCACGCCCGAAGACATGCTGGAGGCGGTCGCGCGCGGCGTCGATATGTTCGATTGCGTGATGCCGACCCGCAACGGCCGTCACGGAATGGCCTTCACGCGGTTCGGTCAGATCAATCTGCGCAACGCCCGCCATGCCGACGACCCGCGGCCGCTCGACGATGAGAGCGCATGGCCCGCCACACGTGGCTATGCGCGCGCCTATCTGCATCACCTCGTGAAGTCGGGCGAGACGCTGGGGGCGATGCTGCTGTCGGAAATCAATGTCGCGTATTACCAGCGCCTGATGCACGACATCCGGGATGCGATTTCGAAAGGTACGTTCGCGCATTTTCTCGATCGCACGCGCACCGAATGGGCAAGGGGCGACATAACGCCGCGCTGAAAGACGTCCCGGAATACCGTCGAAAGTTTAACTCTTGGAAAGGTTTAATTACAGGCAAACCGCTTGAGCGCATGCTTGGTAACGAAACCGTAGCCGCAGGTATCGCAGGTCCAGAGATAGCTGATGACGTTGTCGGAAAGATAAGCGGAAGCTTCCGCAGCCACCATTGAATCTGCGCAAACGGGGCAAGTCGGCAGATCGCATCCGCGCGGGTCGGGGTTGCGCGCTACGGTCGACAGGACTTCAGCAACTGCTGGCATCGTGACCTCCTTGCGATCTGAACCTGACCTCAACATACACCGATTTACTTGACGATGTCGCAACACAAATGCGTAGGTTTTACGTTATTTGGGCGCGTTCAAGTGTTCTCAGCTTCCGTTCAACTTTTTGCAATGCAACGAATTTGTTACTAGCGGCTTCTGAGCTGGTCCCGATTGTCTGAACAGAATCTCCGCGTCGATAAGTGGAGCCTCTGCCGGGTTAGGCTGCCAAGCGGATCGGCAGCGAGGTGAAGTAGGCTTGATCCGGGGTGGTTCCGTCAAGGCTC
>JAQGKC010000133.1 GCA_028290305.1 Bradyrhizobium sp. | reverse complement strand
CCGAACACCTTGAGTTAGGCGTGACAGATGCCGACGAAACGATCACCGAATTGGTGAAATTGCTGGACACGAAAGAACTGGCTGACGCGATTAACCGACTAGAGCGCGGGTTTGGGCTGCGGGTGGTAAAGTAACCGCGATTCGGAGGGGCCATGACCACAGAGCGGCAACGCACCGGTAGCCGGTTAGCAGGACCGACTAATCGACCAGACGTTAAGAAAATGCCCGCTCGGCAGTTTCCGGTCCAACGCGAAATCCAACAATTGGAAGAGGAATTGAACGCCTTCAACGAACGTATCGCAGAGTTGGAAGGCGAACGGCATCACGGTCATGCGATGGAAGTGTTGCAAGTAAATGCGATGGATTTTGCTCGCCGGATTGATGAACTGCGGTCCTTGTTGATTGAGTCTATTTCTAAAACCGTGCCGAAAAAATTGTCTCATGATCTTTGATTGACAATGACGCATTGCGAACAAATTTACCAATGATAGAGGCCCGGTTCAACATAAGGAACCGAAATGGCTAAAAAGAAGAAAATTGTACGACGTGCGTGGACTTCGTCAGACGTACGCGAACTGAAATCGCTAGCAAAGAAAAAGTCCGGTGTCGCCAAAATATCTAGGGCATTGAAGCGAACCGTTGGCGCGACCGCAGTGAAGGCGCATCAATTGCGCGTGTCGTTAGATACTCGTTGATTTAAAAAAAACGGCATGTTTCGGCGGGTCGTTTTCTTTTGCGAGTTACACCGCTTTCGGTCCATAGTCCGCCCGCCGTCCTTAAGTAACAAGCCGTGCCTTGACATATCGGTTAGCCGACACACCTTCAATTTAGGTCAACAATTGCGTTGGCCTCTAGCAGAGGAGATACCATGGCTCCACCTGCAAAGGCTCGCCGCAGTGACCGCTGCTGCAATGTTCGGGCACTAGCGTAGCGGCTAACACACGAACGGCGTTCCGGGAGCGGCCTATGGGCCTCATCAGTTAGGCATGGACCAACTTGGCCCCTCCCGGAGCGATTGCGCGGAGTGTGTCATGCGTAACGACCAGAGCACCCACCGTAATGCGCTAATGATTGTGGCCGTCGCCCTGATAGTCTCGTTGATCTGCGCGTTCGGATTGACGTTTAGTGGGGTCGACACAACGAGCGTCAGCAACGAGGCGCAGCCGGGTACAATTTGGGTTGGCCCGTCCTCATGCGCCGCTTGACAAGGCTCCGGGTCAGCCTGTTCGTTAACATTCAAATCCTTGCGGCTCAGCTTCATCAATCGGCTGCGGCCACCGCATTCCTGGCTCCCAGCTAAAGTTTTCACTATCGCCAGCCCCCTATGCCCTCCAGCATGGTGCAATCGCATCATCAACCGAAGTCCCGGCCCGCTCTTTGAGTATGTCCGCTTGTCGGAATCGCTTCTCAGGTTCGCGGGCATCAGATAGCTGGCGAGAAAGTCAGCGTGCAATTTCGGGCCGCATCGGCCTGCTCGGTTTTTCGTTGGGCGTCTACGTCACCGCCGATACGGCAACTCGCGATGGGCGGATTGCCGAGTTGGCCGTGCTGTATGGCGGCATGCCCGATGCGACGGTCTCACAGGTCAGGCATCTCCCGCCTCTGATCGAATTGCGCGGCGAGGCGGACACTAACGTCCCACTGGCGAAAGGCGAGGAACCGGTGAAGCTCGGCAAGGCGACCGGCGCGGAGGCCGAATTCGTCACCTATCCGGGCAGGCACCACGGTTTCGATTTCTCCGATACGGATCCAATGACCGCCGATGCGGTCAGTCGTGTCACCAAATTCTTCGAAGCGCGACTTAACCTCAACTGACCGCTTGCGAAACCGCGTTGACCGCGCGTTTGGCGGCACAACTGCTCCGCGACTTCAAGAGCTGTGATTCCGCGGTTTGCCCAAGATGATCTTCGGTTGATCGCTGACAGCTATGGTTGGTTCCCCGGTCCATGCTCCGTTCGGACCAACCACAAATTTCCCTGCCTGAACGACCCCGCAGCCTTCAGGCCGCGACTGCTCGGCTTGCCATCGCGCTCGCACGCTTTCCGCTCTTCGCCATTGTCGGCCTGGGCTTCGCGCTGCGTTGCCTTTGGTGGCTGAAATATCCAGACATCAATTCGCCGGATGCGATTGTCTATCTCCAGGAAGCCGACATTCTGTTCGCTACCGGCATGATGAATACCATCATCTATATGCCGCTCTACCCCATCCTCATTCATATCGCCGGCGCAAACGGGATCATCGTACTTCAGATCGTCCTTTCGACGATTTCGATCTACCTCGGATACCGGATCGCCTCCGATATCTGGCGCAGGCAGTCTGCCGGGCTGGTCGCCGCCGCCATGATGGCGATCCATCCCATGCTGATTTATTACTCTACTTTCCGGCTGACAGAGACGGTCTTCATTTTTCTGCTGCTGTCGGGTCTCGTTGCGCTCTATCGAAACCACGCCCTCGCCGCCGCACTCGCATTCACGCTCGCCAACCTGACGCGGCCCTCGCTGGATCTCTTTTTCCCGGTGATTATCGCCGCAGCCACGTTCGCGACGCAAGGCAGCCCTTCCGTTCGCGAAATCGGAAGACGTCTCGGCATATACGCTCTCGTCTACGTCGCGCTGATGTCGCCGTGGTGGTTGCACAATTACACGAAATACCACCGCTTCGTCCGTCTCGATCTGGCCGGGGGCATCACGATGATTTTGGAAAACAACGAACAATTCGAGCAATACGGGCTCGACTGGTCGAAATACGCACCTTGGGCGCCGTTCGCGCATATCGCCGATCCGGTGGAGCAAGACGAGGCGATGCGATCGGCGGCACTCGCTTATATTCGGACCCATCCTTTGGCCTGGCTGCGCGGCGACGTCGATCGTGCAGAGCGGTTCTTTACCCCCAGCGATCTCAACTACAGCAAGTTGCAGCGGATTGTTTCCGACGTGGTGGTGACGATCATGCTGATCGGCGCGCTGTTGTCGCTCACCTACGCCCGGATTCGCTGGAGGGTTCTTCTGCCGATCTGGCTTCCGATCATCTTCCTCACGGCAATTCATCTTTCGTTTCACGCCACGGCGCGCTATCGCTTGCCGCTCGATCCACTTCTGATCGCTTTGGCAAGCGGTGTCGTTGCTCGCGGGCAGTCGCTGAAGGATTTCATATCCGGTAAACCGGTTTGGCGAGGCATTGGTTTGCGCGGGGGATGAATTCGTGCCGTGGGATCAACAGTTTTCGATCCGACTATATAATTCTTGCAACCTGCCTGATTGTTTGGAGTCGAGATGGCCCCGGCCCTGGCGTCGCCCGCTGCGCGTTTCGACCGCGCGCTCCTTGCGGCCATACTGCTTCTTGCGATTAGCCTTAGGCTGACCGCCGCATATCTTCTGCCCGACCAGAATTTTGCCGATGCCGTCGGCTATCGGCAGGCCGGGCGCGACTTATGGTCGTCGGGTATGCTTGGAACACCCTACTGGATGCCGCTTTATCCGGCGCTGGTAGGGTTGACCGGAACAGGCTGGGGACAATTGGCGCTGGACATTGCATTGTCCACGTCTGCGGTTTGGTTGGTACATCGTATTGTCCTGGTGGTGTTTGCTGATCAAGCAGCGGCGCTGTTGGCCGCTTTTATGATTGCGATCTATCCCTACTTCATTTTCTACGCGGTCGTCGGACTGAGCGAGAGCCTGTTCATCGCGCTGCTGCTCGGCGCATTTTTATGCTGGTATCTTGGCTCGTTCGGCATTGCCGCTGTCCTCATCGTGCTTTCAATTCTCACACGGCCCTCCATCGAGCTATTGGTTCCGTTTCTTGTATTGTATTTTGTGGCGGTCATTCATCGACTACCGACTGTGTTGGTTGTCCGTAACCTCTTTGTCTATTCGATCGTTTACATTGCGCTCATGTCACCCTGGTGGATGCACAATTATCGCGCCTACGGTAGCTTTGTCCGGCTCGATCTTGCCTCGGGCTTTGTATTTTATTCCGGAAACAATCCGCGCAACCAAACCGGCGGCGGCATCGCCGGGCAGGACTTCGACGAGAATTATTTGGATGGCGTCACTGATCCGGTTGCCCGTGACCGGGCAAAGTGGAACGCAGGCTTGTCCTACGTCGCCGAAAACCCGCAACGTTTCCTTGAACTCGCCCGCCTCAAGTTCCTGCGGTTCTGGCGGCCGTGGCCCTACGCGCAAGACTATGCAACTCCTCTTTATGTGGTCGCCTCACTTATAAGCTTCGTTCCGGTGCTAATTCTTTCCGCCCTTTATCTCATCGTTTGGGGATGGCGGGAACACACCCGAATAGCGCCGATACTCGCCTGGGGAGCTTACCTGACGCTAATTCACATGATCTTCATCGGCTCATTGCGTTATCGACTTCCGCTCGAACCCTTT
>JAQGKC010000114.1 GCA_028290305.1 Bradyrhizobium sp. | reverse complement strand
CGAGAAGAACACTGGAATCTGCAGCGCGACGGGAAGACAACCGGCGATCGGGTTGATCTTCTCCTTCTTGTAGATTTCCATCATCTCCTGTTGCTGCTTCACCTTGTCGTCGGGATAGCGTTCCTTCAGCGCGGCCAATTGCGGCTGCACCGATTTCATCTTCGCCATCGACGCGTAGGACTTATTGGCAAGCGGGAAGAACAACAGTTTCACCAGCACCGTCACCAGCAGAATGGCGATGCCGAAATTGCCGACCAGGTGATAGAAAAAGTCCAGCGCCAGGAACATCGGCTTGGTGATGAAATAGAACCAGCCCCAGTCGATCAGAAGATCGAAGTGATTGAGTTCGAGCTGCTTGTTGTAGCCGCCGAAACCGCCAATCGGAAAATTGATGCCGACGACGCTGGCTTCCTTGGCGCCGGCGAACAGCCGCGCATTGGCGCTGCCGGTGCCGCCGATCGCGATGGTTTGCGGATCCTGCAGGTAATCGGTCTGATAGGTTCTGACCCCAGCCACCAGATTGGACGAGAACCGCGCCTGCAGCTGCGCGTTGGTGTCCGGCAGCAGCGCCGAGGCCCAATATTTGTCGGTGATGCCGAGCCAGCCGTCGGTGACCTTGAAGTTGACCGCCTTGGCGTCGTCGATTTTCTTGTAGCCATATTCCTGCAGGCCCTGGTCGCCGAGATAGCCGATCAGACCTTCGTGCAGGATGTAGTAGCCCGCGACCTTCGGGGTGCCGTGCCGCGAGATCAGCGCGAACGGATAAAGCGTGACCGGCGCATTGCCGACATTGGTGACTTCATCCTTGATGCTGAAGAGGTAGTGGTCGTCGATCGAAATGGTGCGGTGGAAGGTGAGGCCGTCGCCATTGTCATATTTCAGCGTCACCGGGCTGTTCGGCGCCAGATTGCCCGAGCCCTCCTGCTGCCATTGCGTGTTCTGGTCGGGAATTTTCGCCGCCGAGCCGCTGGCTGCGACCCATCCGAACTCCGCATAATAGGGATTGGCCGTTCCGGAAGGCGAAAACAGCTCGATCGCGGGTGAAGCCGGATCGACGGTTTCGCGGAACTGCACCAAGGACAGGTCGTCGATGCGCGCGCCTCTCAACGAGATGCTGCCGGTGAGACGCGGCGTGTCGATCTTGATGCGGGGCGCCGAGGCAATAGCGGTATCGCGGTCGACGACGGGCGCCGCGGAGGCCGGTTGGGTCGCGGGCGCGTTGGCCGACGGCGCGGGCGCTGCGCCCGTCTGCGGGGCGGCCGCATTGTCGGCCTGCGGTGCGGGCTTCACCAGTTCGCTCTGCGCCTGCTGTGCGGCGCGCTGCTTCTCCATCTGCGGAAGATTGAAGAAATATTGCCAGCCGATCAGCACGAGGCCGGACAGAATGACGGCGAGGATGGTGTTGCGATTATCGGTCATCGTTCAAGGTCTCGTCATTCAATTCGGTTGGCGGCTGGCGTCGCGCTCTTTCGGCGGCTGCCGGTCGAGGCGATGGAGCGCCGAGCGGAGATCGTCGAGCATGGTCGTAAAATCGCGGTTCAGGGCGGCACGACGGCCGACTAGCACATAATCACGGTGCGGTCGCATTGTTATGACGTCCAGCCGCTTCACCAGTTCGCGAAGTCTGCGCCGGATGCGGTTGCGCTCGGTGGCGGTGCCGTTTTTCCTGGTAACGGTAAAGCCGACCCGGATCGGGCCGTCATCGTCGCGGCGGCGGCTTTGCACCACGAAGGCAGCGCTGTTGACCCGCGCGCCATTGGCAACGGCGAGGAAGTCCGCCCGCTGCCTTAACCGATCCATAATGAGGTCTCCGGGAAGCCCGGCTCAGGCGCTCAAACGCTTGCGGCCCCGTGCGCGGCGCGCGGCGAGAACCTTGCGACCGCCGGTTGTCGCAAGGCGAGCGCGGAAGCCGTGACGGCGCTTGCGCACCAGTTTGCTGGGTTGATAAGTCCGTTTCACGGGTCGTTCTCCGCTGACCGGGCAATTTTGCCTGATAATGAGGTAAGTCCGGTGATGCTGGCCGGCCCAAAGCAGGCCGTTTCCGGCCCAAATGAGCCGCCCCGGTCGAACCGGGCCATCGCGGACAATTGGCGCGGCTTATACGGGAGCGACCTGTTTTCGTCAATCTGGCCGGATGCCGCAATAAAGGTCCTTCGAAACGGCACATTTTGGCGCGAATATATCGGTAATCGCGGTGTTTTTCCGGGTAGGGGGGCGACTCACCCCTGCGCGCACTTGATCTGGAACCGGCAGACATTATCGAACTGTAATTTGACCGGTTCAGGCGCAAAACGCATCTTCAAAACGCGAGCCAATGAAGGCACATATCTATCGTGTCAGAGACCGAAGAACAGCCAACAACCGGATCGCCGCGGCCGCTGCCGTCGCGCCGGCTTGGCCTGTCCGGCAAACTGCTGCTGCTGACCATCCCGCTGGTGATGATCGCGGAAATCCTGATCTATGTGCCTGCGATCGCGAATTTCCGGATGAACCGGCTGAACGACCGGCTGGCGGCGGCAAACACCGCCGCGCTGGTGCTGGATGCGGCACCCTTGGGCATGGTTCCGGATTCGCTGGCGCGGCAGATCCTCAGCAGCATCGGGGCGCGCGCGGTTGCCATCAAGATGGGGCAGCAACGCCGGCTGTTGGCCAGCGCCGATTTGCCGGCGGCGATCGACCACGATGTCGATATGCGATCCATGACGGTGTGGTCTGCAATCGTCGATTCGTTCGAAATCATGCTTGAGAGCGGGAACCAGTCGATACGCGTGATCGGTCCGGCACCCGGCGGCGCGCAATTCATCGAGACGGTGATCGACGAGGCGCCGTTACGCCAGGCGATGTACCGGTTTTCCCGCAATCTGCTGCTGGTTTCGCTGATTATCGCCATCCTCACGGCGGCACTGGTCTACCTCGCGCTGCATTATCTGTTCGTCCGGCCGATGCGGCGTTTGACCGCGAGCCTGGTCGGGTTTCACGAGAACCCTGAAAGCTCGGCCCGGATCATCGTGCCCAGTCAGCGCGGCGACGAGATCGGCGTGGCCGAGCGCGAATTGTCCGATATGCAGCGCGATCTGGTGTCGATGCTCCATCAGAAGAGCCGGCTCGCCGCGCTGGGCCTTGCGGTGTCGAAGATCAACCATGATTTGCGCAACCTGCTGGCGTCCTCGCAACTGCTTTCGGACCAGCTTGCCAGCGTGCCCGATCCACGGGTGCAGCGCTTCGCGCCGAAACTGATGCGCTCGCTGGAGCGCGCCATCGCGTTCTGCCAGTCGACGCTGTCCTATGGCCGCGCCCAGGAGGCCGCCCCCGACCGCCGCATGATCCTGGTCGAGCCGGTGGTCAACGAGGTCCGCGAATCCGTCGGCCTGGCGTCCGAGGCCTCGATCGGCTGGATCAACGCCATCGAGCGCGGCCTGACCATCGATGCCGATCCCGACCAGTTGTTTCGCGTGCTGCTCAACCTGGTGCGCAACGCGGCGCAGGCGCTGGAGGGCCAGCCGCACTCCGACGCCGCCCCGCAGCAGATCCGCATCACCGGCCGTCGCGAGGGCGCCGTGACTATCCTGGAGGTCTCCGACACCGGCCCCGGCGTGCCGCAGCGCGCCCGCGACCACCTGTTCGAGGCGTTTCAGGGCTCGGCGCGGCCGGGCGGTAGCGGGCTGGGCCTGGCGATCGCCGCCGAACTGGTGCGC
>JAQGKC010000109.1 GCA_028290305.1 Bradyrhizobium sp. | reverse complement strand
TGTGAAGCAATGCAGGATGAATTCAAACACGGTGATGTCATTGTTCTGGGAAAAGAAAGCGGTGCGGGGATGGTCGTCCGGTATCAGTTGCCACGTCCCGCCCAATAAAAACCCCGCCCACTGGGGGGCAGGGGCGGGGCCAATCAGGAGTCGACGCTTTCTCTGGTAAAAGCGCCTTGGCAGAATTTTATCATTGGATTTAGGAGTCGCAAGGGCTCCGATCAGGGCTTGGCGTCACGGCGACATCGCCGCATCCTTCCTTAGCAAAAGGAACCGCGCGGCGCGCTGTCTGCTCAAAACAGCTCATTCGCTCATTGCTGTTCGTCGATGGCCGGGCGGTTGAGGTTCTTTTGATTTCCCCGACGCCGCAGGATTGGGCAACTTACTTCCGTGGCCTCCCTCGTTTTGCGAAGATCAGTTCCCGCTTGTCCGCACTATGGCGAAGTTTACCCGCGTTTTTCAGCGCCTCAGTTCGCTGCGGGCCGGGCGGCATCGCCCGCGCTTTCTCAAGTGCATCAATCGCTTTGGCGTGCAGATCATGGGACGAGGAATTAGCTTCCGGCATCAACCATCCACCGTGTGGGTGTCCAGCCAATCCTTGCGGATGCCGGTGACCAACTTAGTCTGCCACTCCGATTTCCCGAGTCGAGGTTAATGTTGCTCACTCTCAGAAAATTGAGGGGACGGCATGCCAGCGCGCGCCTTCGGGGGACGCCAAAGAATGCCCGGCACAGGACGGGCGGCATCCGATGCAAGGGCGGTGTCCTGCCCATTTGCCGCTCACTGCTACTTGCCTGGGCGCTCGAGATTCTGGTTATCCCAAGCGTCAATGTTTCGGGAGCATTTGGCACACACACGGTGCCGAGTCGCCATCCTGCCATCTCGCTTCCTTGGGCGCATGAATATGCGGCTGATACCGGAGCATATGCGGCCGATGCCAGAACCAGCAAAGGCGTGCGTCGTAACGCTCATTCGGGAGCGGCCGGACCTGGGCGCGTAAATGAGACAGCCCGCCGTTTCTCGAACGTGCGCAAGCAGCCGCTCGAGGCCGGTCGGGATCATGTCGGCGAAGCCAAGTTCCGATCGCGTGAGGCCACTGTGGCCGCCTGCATGAAGGAAATTAATCAGGCAGGGGATCGAGAATCGAGAGAAGCCGCGCGAGGTTATCAATGTCGCCAACTGAGGCGGCCTTACTTCAACGGCTCTGGCAGAACGTCCTTCGCCAGGATCGTCAAGAGGTTCTGGCCGCTTTCGTTGACGATCATGACCGCGCGCAACGGGTTTTTGGCGTTGCTCTTGATGTTGTCTGCTACTATTTCGCGAGCAGAGACCACCGCGGCCGCCTTGGCTTCTTCGAGCCCAGGCAAATCCTCGCCCTCATCGTCTTTTGCGATAACATCACCGTTTTGGAAATGGATGTAGAATCTAGGCATCACTAAGCCACATCGGTTGCTCGCAGGGTTACTTTTAACGCTTTGTCGATAGCGCGTTGCGCAAGACCGATGGCGTGGATTCGGTTGGCCGGCCGCCGTATCGGAATTCACTGGCGTAGTCGTCTTCGATGATCCAGGCGCCTGACTCTCGCGCCCAGGCAAGAAGTTCGAGGCGGCGCGCCATCGACAAGGCAACGCCTTTCGGAAACTGGTGCGAGGGCGTTATGAAAACGGCACGCGCTTTTGGAGCGCGACGGATGCCTTCGGTGACGTTGACGCCATGTTGGTCGACCGGTATCGGGCAAACCTTCGTGCCCGCCGCGACGAGCGCAAGACGGGTCAAAGAGTAACCTGGATCTTCGATCCAGACTTCCTTGTCCGGACCTTGCATGACACGGGTAATGATATCGACGGCTTGCTGGGTGCCCGCAGTGATCACGACTTGTTCGGGCTCGCACCGCACTCCACGTGCGGCCTGAAGATAATCGCAAACGGACTTACGCAGTTCCAGCATGCCGTGCGGGTCGCCATAGCCAAGGTGATGCCGCTCAAAGGACCGAAGCGTGCGTGCACTGAGCTTACGCCACAATTCGGCGGTGCGTGCGTCCACCAGCGTGCGCCCCAGATTGAAAGGGCGCTCGTCGCTTTGCGCCGTCACGTCGAAGAAACCGCCGAGGTCTCGGAAGGAGGCCGCCGTCTTGGCGACTGATGCTGGCCGCTTCTTGCGGCCATGAATCGCTTCGAAAGGTTCAGGAAGATCGGACACGATGTAGGTCCCTGCGCCTTTCTTGCCGAATGCATAGCCTTCGGCAAGAAGCTGTTCGAAAGCCGAGACGACTGCAGACCGCGAAACACCGAGTTGCGCTGCGAGTTCGCGCGTCGAAGGCAGCTTGGTCGCGGGACGAAGCGTTCCTGACAGGATTGCCGATCGTAACTGCAGGTAAATCTGGCGGAACACCGGCGCGTCTGCCGCGCGGTCTACTTCGAACGCATAAAGCTCTGCCCAGCTTTGTCTGCTCTTCAAAGATGTCTTTCGAAAACGTCAGCTGCCCGGTCAAGGCAAGTGGTATGCCTCATCGAGGCCAAGTGGGTCTTTGCGTAAGACCACCTTTTTCCTATCCTATTTCGGATAACAAGGGAACCCGAAATGCTCGTTCGTTCGAACGGCGACGCGGAGTGCACCGAATCATGAGTTCACCGCAAATCCGTCGCGCAGACCGAGCCATGTCGGATGAACGTACGCTGGAGACGCTGGCACAAGGGTATAGCGGCCGTCTCGCGACAGTGAGTGAGGACGGTTTCCCATACTGCATCCCGCTGCTGTATCTTTGGATCAACGGGGAAGTGTATTTGCACACCTCGAGCGCAGGAGGACATCTGCGCGCAAACATCGAGAGGGATCAGCTGGCGCGTTTTAATCTGGCGCATCGAGGCCGTAGCTTGGAACGTCTCTGAACATTCCGGGCAGGTCGTATCAAGTTCGAGGACTCGGACTTCGTGGCCATTGGCCAGGGTGTGATAGAACGCGCCGGTTTGAACGTAGACCTGACCACGGACGGTGAACTTAGAACCGGTGGTGGATTTTGCTCGTGACATCGTGGAAGCTTTCGGAGAATTTTAGATAGGGGTGCGGCCGGCGGCGACGCGGCTTTCCATCGATTGGATACGGCCAGTGGTGTCTGCGTGGGATCGAAATCTGTAGCACTGCGGGTATCTAGGATATGGGTGCTACACTACAGACCGCTGCGGGGCGAGAACGCCCCACCGCGCGTAGGGGTTTGTAGCAAGCAACTGTAGCGCTGCTACAGGCTGTTTTATAAAGGTTTCTTTCATTTTGTAGCATTTTGTATCGCTCGTTTTGTAGCATGCAACGCAGGCCAGATTTTGGCTGAAATTTCGTTAGCGCTGTAGCAGCGGTGCTACAGCGGAATTCCGTCGTTTAGCGCCGGCTCGGCCGCTTGCTCTGGCCTCTTGAGTTCCGTCTCCCCGGCCGGTGTCAGCTGCCACCGGCGGCCGTACTGGCGAAGCAACTTCGCCCCAGCGAGTGCTTTGAGGGCGCGAGTTACTTTGCTCTGATCGGGTTGCCCCGTTTTGTATCGCCACCCAAGCATTTCGGCGAGGTCGCGCAGGCTCGCCTCCGGATGATCGTGGACCGCTTTAAGCAGCTGGTTTTCGCGGCCGAGGGTATCCGTGGTGAGGCGCTGCTTTTCGATCTCGCCAAGGTGCCGCGCGACCACAGTCGGGATGGGTCTGCCCCGCGCATCCTGAAGCACGGGATGACGCACGGTCTTGAGTTCAAAGCTGAGCGGGACGAAATCCCTTCCTCGGAATTTACCCAGCGCACTCGCCACGATCACACTTTCGCGTTTCTGTAGAGCGATGTTGCCGTCGACCTCGGCTAAGAACGCGCCGCCGCCGCGCGGGATCAAATCATCGTCTGCAGCCCGCTTAGTGGGGTGACATAGGATCAGGACGCACGGCCCCCCTGGCAGCTCGGTTAACGCGCGCATGCGCCTGGCGTGCGCCACAGCCTGCGTGTTGCTGTTCTCGTCGTCGCCCTCGAAGTATGCCGCTGCGGTGTCCACGACCACCAGCGCCGGCCGCAAGCCCTTGCGGGTCACTTCCGCGGCGATCCGTGAGGCAACCTGCGACAACGGCATGGCGCCGGGGATGAAATGGACGTCGGCCGTCGCGGGGTCCAAGTTGAGTTCCCGCGTGATGCCAAGCCAACGCATCTGGATGTCGGTGGGGTTCTCGCCGGCGAAGTAGAGCACCGTACCCTGATCCACGTCGAGATTGCCGAGCGATCGGCCAGCGCCGACGTGCGCGGACAGAAGCATCGCGACGGCCGTCTTGCCAACGCCAGTTTGCGCCGTGAGGGAATAGCAAAATCGGCGCTGTAAAACCTGGTCAACCAGGTACTCCGGCGGCACGAAGCCTCGCACGAATTCGGCAGATGTCTGGATTAGGTCAGGTGACGGGATTGGCGCCGGCGGCGCCGGACGCTCCGCGATCTCGACTGGCTCGAAGCCAGGCGCCAACGGATGCGCGCTCCCGATCGCGTTTTCCCGGTTACGGCCGGCCGATTCCACGACGACGTGAAGGCGGTCCGGATTGTTCTGCGGAAAGCAGTGCGTCTGATCCCATTCGGAAACGACCTCGTAGACGGTCTCTTTCGAGCAACCGAAATCACGCCCCCTGGCGCACATCTTGTACGTGGTATTGTCGATCTCGCCGTCGTAAGCCATCGGCGCGTGCTTCAGCATCCAGCGTTCGAACAGCTCGCGCGCGGTGTCGTCCTCTTCTACAATTCGCTTTCCGGCCGCGTCGGTCTTCGCCCTTGCAGCTTTGCACAGATCCACCAGCCATTGCGGGGCAAAGGCCGGCGGCCGCACCGTCTCACGATCGTATAGGCGCCCTTCAATAGTAGACCCTGGCAGGAGGACGTATCCGCCGCGCGCCTTAATATCGATGCCTGGGCCGAGCTTGTTCGTTCCGCCCTTCACCGGCCCGTCGGGCGCGACGTAGATCAGATGTTGCCCACCGCTTTGCGTCCGTGTCGTAGCGGTGTCGGGGAATTCTTGCCCCATGTCGACGAGCCCGGCGAACGTCGCGTCACCGCCATTGCGCGGATCGATGTCGACGGCGATGTGATTCTGCGTCGAACCACCGATATTGGCGTCCGGCCATTCGTTCCACCACGCTTTTAATTTCGTGAGATCCTGGGTCGCTTCGTTCTGCCAGTCCCTGATAAGCGGAGTTTTCGCAGCCTTCGCGGCGGCCAGGCGTTCCTCTGGCGTGGCGTTTGGGCCGGGGTCGACATACGCGCGAACGGGGAAAACATCGATGTGGAGCCGCGCAACCGCATCCTTGACCCATTCGAATTTCGTTTTCGGTACGGCCTCCGTTGTCACGGCTGATCGCATCTGGACAACGTTGTTCATTGGTTTGCTTTCGGAGGGCACCTCGACGCCGCACAGTTCCATTAGGTATTTCGGTGCAGCGGCGATCGGATGAGCGTTGGTGTATGTGCAGCGATACCGGTTCACAACAGAGCCGGGGCCGACAAGAAAATCATCGGACGCCAATGCGGTGACACCGGATAGAATGTTCTCAATTCGCCGAACACGCGTACCTTGCGGCAGCGCGAAGATCGCATAATGGTGCTGCTCGCATTTATTTATCCCGAGCACAATGCAGTGGGTTTTTGGGGTTTCGGCGAGATGGTGGCGAAAGAGGTCCCCCAAAGCCGTAACGCCCTCGACGGTCGTGGTGTGGAAGACCAAGAGGTTATCGACGACAACGCCAATGTTGGCTTCTGGTGTCTCTGCCCAGCATTGGCGGACGATGGATTGATCCGCGGTCGCGACCTCTCGCCAATTTGGGATCAGTGGCGTGGTTGTGTTCTCGACGAGAGGGAAAACTCTGCCTCCGGACGCTGCCTGAATCATCGCGCCTTCAATTTTTGATCCGATGGGTAAAGCGCTCATCGC
Organism: Bradyrhizobium sp.; assembly: GCA_028290305.1. Next base: position 70,761 of record JAQGKC010000109.1, on the reverse strand, counting down.
CCGCCCTCCGGTCCGAACACGCGGATATCGGCGCCGCTACCTTTCCAGCGATGGACATGAGCAAGCCAAGCGGCGGCATGCGCCGGCGTCGCGTTGATGAGAGTCTGGAAGCGGGAGCCGGCGTAAGCGGCGTTGACCAGCCAGGCGCTTACATCGTCTTGGAGGCTTGTGCCGGTCTCCGTCCAAAGCCCGATTTGCACGGAGGTCTCGATCGCCCAGAGGAGCGTTGGGGCGTGAAAATCTGCCGGCGTTGGTAGCTGCCCATCCAAGCCGGGGATGTCAGCATGCACACGAGCCTGACAGATGTCGTGAGCTTTGACGGCGACCCGTCGCGCCTTGCGGTTAAGGCCGTCGCCGGGCCGCATGTCGATGCACGCCAGTGTTTTTACGGCGCCGGGAGCAAGGAGGGTGTGGAGAGAAGTGCCGGTCTCCGGAATCAGGAGCGCAGGCAAAAGGCTCCGCGCAACATTGTGTTGCGAGGCGAAATCGGATATATTTTGCATTACAGAACATCTTCAGCCGTGGTTACCCCTGCCAGGGTGCCACGGCTTTTCTTTGCCATGGCCGCATCCTCGACCGACCTTTACGTCTTGAGATCGTGTCCGCCCTTCGGGCGTTGCGGGTGACGACTCCGCGTTCCAGCCAGACGATGCGCCAGCGAGCGCACCGGTAACAATTGCGCCAGATCAGCCTGCCGCCGGCTGGCCCTTGCGATATCTCCTATGATTTGGGGGGCATCGCGCCACCGTCTGCGTTGCTTCAGATCGACACCACGCTGCATCGTCGCCGACGAACGGACGGTCTGTGACAAAGGTCAATGTGCTGCGGTGGTCATCGTTGCCGGACTTCGCATCGAGGTCCATCAACGAGCTGACCAAGGTGTCTGGCGCAGACATCATGTTTGAGACCTTGAGGACCAAAGAACTCATGCAGGTTGATCTGCTGCGCGCCCAGTGCAAGCTTTCGATGGGGTAGAGCTCCTCGAACTTGCCGGTGCCTGATTGTCCCGGCGGGACTGGCGCATCAGAACACGTATAGACAAAAAAACGTTTGCGGCACGCCGCATCGATCTCGATCTCTTCCAACGCAGCGAGTTCGCGCGCGTATGGAAAGAAAGCGACGCAGGCCGTTCCATCTTTCAGGAAAGCAACGATGTTTTTGGGCTTCAAGAGAGGCGCCGTCATGCTGCGACTCCCTTGCCGGAGGTCATGGTCGACCAGACATTTTCCTCGAGCCAGTATTTTGTCCGACCGATCACCTTGTCAGCCGGCGGGATCTTTCCAGAGTTCTCCCAATCGACAAAAGTCGATCGCGGAATTCGGCGATGTAACACTGCGTCCCATAGGCTACGGTCGCCGAAGCGGCCCGGTCGAGGATAGTCTTTCGGTAGATCAGGGATTGCGCGCACCGGCTTATGCGGCGTCTCGCGCGCGCTGGCTTCAGTGGCCGTGTAGTGGGGAAGAGGCGAGTTGGGTTTCGTGGATTTGTCGGCGAATGCCGAGTCGCAAATGGACATAGGGGTGCGCTCCGTAACCAGAAGGACTTTGGAGCGACCCAAAAATTACTGCTTAACTTTTCACTGCTCAAACTTGCGCTCCAGAGAAGTCAACCGCTTCGCGATCAACTCTCCGTTACTTCACCATAGCCCCTTGCTGCCCCGGCAGTCAACCGCGGATGTCGGCGCGCAAAATTGCACGATCACGGCAGACAATGGTGCTCAAACTTGACTTGGGTCGCCCCGTGGTTGCCCCAAGGGCGATGGGATGAGGCAGACGGCCGCCGCCAATGTCCATCAACTATCTGATTTATCATGGTGAGCGCGGAGGGACTCGAACCCTCGACCCCATGATTAAAAGTCACGTGCTCTACCGCCTGAGCTACGCGCTCACTTGGGCGCTGTGTAGGGGGCAGGCCGGTGCGGGTCAATAGCTTGGCGGCCTGCCAATCGCGACTGGGAATAGGCCAATTGCCTTGGCCGTGCCTGCTGTTAGCGGAGCCTCTTCACGCAAAGCTGCCTACGGAAAATCTGTGCTCGGTCAACTGGTTTCTCGATGGATGTCCGAGCTCACCGGCGGGGAGGCGCCGACCACGGTCGGCATCGCCACCGGACGCAGCCCGATCAGTTCCGCCGTCCGCACGCCGGTATTGCGCCAGAACGAGAACGCGTTGACCCGCGAATTTTCCAGAACCGCAATCGCGACGGCGGACAGGAACGGCAGGCTTTCAAGCACCAGCACCGCCGCGAATACATAGATCTCGCGGACCTCCTTCGAATTGTTGGTGACGATCAACACGGTCGCGCCCACCAGCAGCAGGATTCCAATGACGGCTTCCCAGAACGCCTGGAATTCGACCGACATCAGCGAAAATCCGCCCTTGGAGGTTCGCGAAAATGCCAGATGGTCGGTGATCAACCCGTTCGCCACCGCGCGCGACACGGTCCATTGCACGGACATCGCGGCGATCATGGCGCCCAGCATTTGTCCCATCTTCACCGGCACGCGCAGACGGTACAGCACCACGAAATGTATCAACGAAATGGCGAACGCAGCGATGATCGGCAGCGTCAGGATCTTGTCGGGAATGGCGATGTCGGCGAAGGCGACGATCGGCACCCAGATCAGGTTGAGGATCGCGACCAGCACGCCCAGGCTTTCGGCGCCCAGCCAGTTCAGCCAGCCCAGCGTGAATTCACGCCGCTGATCGGGCGACAATCGGCTCGCGCCCGGAAGAAACCGCCGCCAGTGTTTCTTGACGATCTGGAATCCGCCATAGGCCCAGCGATGGCGCTGCTTCTTGAAGGCCTCATAGGTGTCCGGCAGCAGGCCATGGCCGTAGCGATTGGTGGTGTAGTGGGTCAGCCAGCCGTGCTCGATGATCGCCAAGCCGAGATCGGTGTCCTCGCAGATGGTGTCGCCGGCCCAGCCGCCGGCCATGTCCATCGCCGCGCGCCGGATCAGGCACATGGTGCCGTGGACGATGATGGCGTTGGCCTCGTTGCGCTGGACCATGCCGATATCGAAGAACCCGGCATATTCGCCGTTCATGATGTAGTGCATCAGTGAACGGTTGCCGTCGCGGTGGTCCTGCGGCGCCTGCACGAGGCCGACGCTGGGATCGGCGAACACCGGCACCAGGTCCTTCAGCCAATCCGGCTGTACGACATAGTCGGCATCGATGATGCCGATAATCTCGGCGTCAGCGGCGGTACGATCCATGGCGATGCGCAAGGCGCCGGCCTTGAAGCCTTCGACTTTCTCGGCGTTGATGAACTTGAAACGTTCGCCGAGCGCGCGGCAGTGATCCTGGATCGGTTGCCAGAATTCGGGATCCGGGGTGTTGTTGATGATCACCACGCATTCGAAATTCGGATAATCCAGCCGGGCGACCGCATCGAGCGTCTGCTTGAGCATCTCGGGCGGCTCGAAATACGCCGGCACGTGGATCGAGACCTTGGGGAAGGCGGTCGCGTCGCTACCCGTGACGGCCGGCTCCGCCGCCTGTCCCTTGACGAGTAACCGGCGCGGCTTGCGGCCGAAGGCGATGGCGGCGATTTCCTCGATCCGTGCCATCGCAATCAACACCAGCGGAACCAGCAGGGTCAATCCCAGCGTCAAGGCAAAGGCCGAACCGAAAACGAAGTAGTGCCCGGTCCAGTAGGCGAATACGGTCGCAACCCAGGCGCCGACGCCGTTGGCCGCCGCCGACAGCACCAGCGACTGCATCACGGTGGGACGATCGAGGCGAAGGATCGGCAGCGAGAGCAGGATGCCAACAAGGAGCGCAACGGCTGCGAGCTTCCAGTAGTTTTCGTTGACGACCGGGCCGGTCCAGGCAAATTTCGGCTCGCGGTTCGCATTCAGAATGCCCCAATAGGGGCCGACACCGCCCTCGAAGAACTTCCAGGGCTGATCGATCGCCTCGACGAGGTTGTACTCCATGCCGATGGCCTCGGCGCGGCTGACGAAGTTGCGCAACACCACGGCCTGTTCAAACGGGCCGGGTTCGGCATTCCTCAGATTGTAACCGGCGCTCGGCCAGCCGAATTCCGCGATCACAATCCGCTTGCCGGGAAATTTGTCGCGGAGCAGTTGGTAAAGATAGACGGCCTGATCCACCGCCTGCTTGTCGGAGTAGTATTCCCAATAGGGCAGGATGTGCGCGGCGATGAAATCGACCGACGATGCGAGCTCCGGATTGTCGCGCCAGATATTCCAGATTTCACCCGTTGTAACAGGCACATTGACAGATTTCTTGACCCGTTTGATAAGTTCAATGAGGTCATCAACCTTTTGCTCGCCGCGATAAATCGTCTCGTTGCCGACGACCACGCCGATGACGTTGCTGTTGTGCTTGGCGAGGTTGATGGCGGATTCGATTTCGCGCTCGTTGCGCTCGGCGTTCTTGTCGATCCAGGCGCCGACGGTGACCTTCAGTCCAAATTCCGCGGCGATCGGCGGCGCCAGTTCAACGCCGCCAGTGGAGGAGTAAAGCCGAATCGCCCGCGTCAGCGGCGCCAGCTTTTTCATGTCGGCGCGGATTTTATCGGCGTTTGGAATGTTGTCGACGTCGGGATGCGCCGTTCCTTCGAACGGGGCATAGGACACGCTCGGCAGGATTCCTGTGAAATCGGGGGCCTGCTGCTTGTCCCGGAACAGCCCCCACATGGCAGCGTGAACCGCGGTCACGAACAATAGAACGGCGACGACGGCGCGCATCGCGACTAAACCATATGGGGCCAATATGGCAGGGAAGCGGATCCGTCCCCGAGATCCGACCAAGTCAGCGGCAAATCGAGCATATCTCTGCCACGCAATTCAACAACTCTTATGACGCCGTGGCGTTTTGAGGGCGCGAGTGATTCCAACCACGAAAATTTCGTATCGTTCCGCTCACGGTCAGGATTATTTGGCCGGCGTCGGCGTTGGCGTCGGAGCGGGGGTTGCGGCAGGCGGAGCTGGAGCCGGAGCAGCAGGGGCCGGCGCCGCGCTGCCCGCGGTTGTGGGAGCCGCGGCGGCGGCAGCAGGTGTGGCGGCTGCGGCGGCCTGTGGCTGCGCGGCCGGATTGATCCAGCAGGCGTGAACGCGGCTGTTGAGCGTCTCGGCCACCTTCGGATCGATCTGCCCGCCAAAACGGGTCAGGCAGCGGAATGTCGCCTGGACGTGGCCGCCGGGACAGCCAAAACGGTCGTAGAGATCGAGGTGACGAAAGGCGGTATCGAGATCGTCGAGCCACATCAGGCGTACGACGCGGCGACCAAGCCAGACGCATTCCGGGTTTCCGGCCGGGCCGTTGATGGCCTGCGCCGCTTCAACGAATTCGTCGGTCTTGCGCTGATTTTCCTTGGTGGCATCGGCAGGCTGGGCCGGATTTGTCGCACCCGGCTTACCTTGGTCCTGGGCGTGAACGTCGCCGCTCTGGGCAGCAGCGCTTCCGATACCGATCAGGAGTGAAAGCCCGGCAACGGCGACATGGCGCAAGACCGCATTCTGAAGCTCACACACCCGTCGACGCATAGATTCCCCGATTATTGCCTGCTCGTGGCCAGCTTTGGCTGGTTTGATGCCGTTCAAATAGGTCCCCAATGCGGCGGAGACACTGCCGGATTCCCATGACGGACATTTCGGATTTTGTCCAGTAAAGTCACAACTTTATCGCGTTGTGGTAAAGCCGCGGCATGATTTACACACATCGTGGTCTTGGCAGACGGGCGGCGACCGGCTAATCGACTGACCTCGCCCGGAGGATGGAACCGATTTCTCTTCGTACGCCGCTGGCGCTTCTCTTGATATCCCTGAGTGCAATTGCAGCGGTGTGGTGGTGGCTGGCCACGCCGATCAGCTTGGCGCGCGCGCCGATCGATCCCAACGCCAAACTGCTGTGCGTATCCTATGCGCCTTTTCGCGGCGCGCAGACGCCGCTATCGCCGACCACGCACATTGCTCCGGAACAGATTGCGCAGGATCTGGCGCAACTCGCCAAAATAACCGACTGCGTGCGAACCTATTCGATCGAAAACGGTCTCGATCAGGTTCCCGCGCTCGCCGAAAAAGCGGGCCTGAAGGTCATCCAGGGGATATGGCTCGGCAGCAATCGCCTCAAGAACCTTGCGCAGATTTCGACCGTGGTCGGCCTGACCAAGCAATACCCCGATGTCATCACCGCCGTCGTGGTCGGCAACGAGGTGCTGTTGCGGGGCGAGATGACCACGCCCGACCTTGCCGCCATCATCCGCTCGGTCAAATCGCAGGTCGCCGTCCCCATCACCTATGCCGATGTGTGGGAATATTGGCTGCGCAATCGGGAAATCTACGAAGCGGTCGATTTTGTCACGATACATATCCTGCCTTATTGGGAAGACTTCCCGATCCGGGCGCGATATGCCGCCGCCCATGTCGACGCCATCCGCAAGCGGATGGCTGTGGCGTTCCCAGGCAAGGAAATCCTGATCGGCGAAACCGGCTGGCCGAGCGAGGGCCGGATGCGCGCCGGTGCGCTGCCGTCACGAACCAATCAGGCGCGGGTTGTCTCCGAAATCCTCGATCTGGCGAAGCAGGAGCACTTTCGCGTCAATCTGATCGAAGCCTACGACCAGCCGTGGAAACGCCAGCTCGAGGGCACGGTCGGCGGATATTGGGGCCTGATCGATTCGGTGCAGCGCGTCCTGAAATACCCGCCGGGCCAAGCCATCAGCAATTATCCATTCTGGAAGCTGCAAATGGGATGCGGCATGGCCCTGGGCCTTTTCACGTTTGGTGCGGCGTGGCTGACTCTGCGGCGCCGGCCCTGGACCCCACGTCTCACATCATGGATCGCGGTTGGAATCTCCGCGACCACGGCCGGAATCCTGTTGGGCGTCGCGTCTGACAAGATGTTTTATGAAAGCTACGGTTTCGGCGGCTGGCTTGGGTGGGGCGCGTTGCTTGCCGCCGGGATCGCTTCGCCGTTGCTGTGCGCCAACGCCCTGATGTCAGGCCGCGCGCTGCCGACTTTTCTGGAACTGCTCGGCCCGCGCGATGGGCGAGCCGGATCTTTCCTGGCCATGATCCTGGGAGCGGCGTTGGTGGTGACCACGCTGATCGGCACCGAGACCGCGCTCGGTTTTGTATTCGACCCGCGTTACAAGGATTTTCCGTTCGCGGCACTGACCATGGCCGTGGTGCCATTCTCGCTGCTGATGCTGCTCAACCGCCCGCAGGAGGGCGCGCGCCCGATCGCCGAGGCAGCGTTTGCGGGACTGCTGGCGGGGGCGGCGCTCTACACCGTATTCAACGAGGGCGCGGATAATTGGCAGTCGTTATGGACCTGCGCGGTGTATTTCCTGCTGGCCGTTACGCTGTGGCGGGCGCGGGCCTTGCAAATCCTAAAATAAGCAGCCCGATCGCGAGACCCGACAGGCCGATATTGTAGAGCACGATGCCAAACCCGGCGGCGATCAGCCCACCGGTGAGCAAAACGATCGACGGCCGGATGACGTGAAGTGTCGCGATGATGAGCGCGACGACGCCGAACACCGAATTGCGGAACAGGTACGTCGCCAGTACCCGGGTTTTGCACAACATGGTCTGCAAGCCGGCATCGCAGGCCAGCGCCACCGTCGAGAGCTCGATCGCGAGATAGCGCAGGTAAAGCGCGTAACCGACGGTGGCAAAACCGACGATCAGCAGCCACTGGACCTGGTAGGGCGTCAGCCGGAACGGGACTTTTTTCATGGGGCGAATATGGTCGGGAATGCGGGGCTGGACAACCCGGCGCGTGTTGCGGGCTCACAATTTTCATGAAGTCACATCAAAAATCCGCCGCAACATATTGCAGCAGCGTGCCTTATTCGATCGCCTATCGCCTGCCGAAGAACGACGACAGCGTAGTGGGTTCGGGCTTTTTGGGTTCCTCAACCACCACCGCCGGCTTCTTCGGATAGCTTCGATGGTGCGAGTATTGCCTGGTTGAAGCCGGCTTCGCTGATGATGCGGATTTAGCCGCATCGGGCTTGATTGGATCGGACTTGATTGGATCGGACTTGGCCGAATCAGATTTGGCCGAATCAGATTTGGCAGAATCGGATTTGGTCAGGTCGGACTTGATCGGATCGGGCTTAACGGAAGTGGACTTGGCGGAAGTGGACTTGGCGGAAGCTTGATCGGCTGAAGCGGGCGCATCATCGGTCCTCATGGCAAGGCGTTGACCATCGAACACGGCGGTCTCGCAGGTCCGTTCGTTTTCATTCATGACCGCACATATTTTCGCCGCCGCGGCGGCATCGCCGAGCGGCCCGGCCACCAGCCTTAGCTGCATGCCGAGCCCGTTGCTGCCTTCCTTCACCACGATGATCGGGTGCAGCGCCGCCAGCGGCGCATTCGATCTCGATTTGAGCAGGCCTCGCCACAACGCGCGCAAGCCGCCGACCGAATTTGCGCCGCCAACGTCGACGCCAAATTCGGTTCGCTGGACCGCGAGCTTGGGCGGCGTCGCCTGCGCATCCGGCCCGGCGTTGTCAGCGGGCGGAGCCGACGACGCGACAGGAACCGGCGCTACTGCTTCGGCCACGGGCGCAGGCAAAGGCGCCGCGGTGACGGCTTTCGCCGGCGCTTCGGGTTCGATCAGTTTTCCAGCCGCGGCATCCGGCGGAGCCATCATCGATTTCGACGCCATGAGCGGTGTTGCCGGCGTCGCTGCCGGTGCGGTTGAGGCACTGTGTTCTGAGGCACTGTGTTCAACGGATGCAACCGTCGCCGGGCTTGGCTCCGGAGGTTTGGCTTCCGCCCTCGGTTTTTCCGCTGGCGCCGCCACCGTCGTCGCTACCGGAGTTACAACCGGGGGAGGTGTCGGATTTTGCGCTGCCGGCTGCGGCGCGGCCGTCGCAGCGGACTGGGAGGTGGCTTGCGGCGAAGCCGCCGCTGCACTTTGCCGCGCAATCGCACCGGTCACCGAATCCAGCCCCTGTTCCAGAACAGTGACGCGGGAGTACAGCCGGTCGCGGTCGCCGTTGAGGGTATCGATGGCGGCTGCCAGCCGCCGCGTCTCGTTCTGGCTTTCCTTGGCAACTGACTGGATCTGTTGCGACTGCCGCGTCAGATCGACCGCAGCGACCTCGTCGCGCCGCAATCTCATTGAGGACTGGTTGGCGAGTATCGCGACGATGACCGCGCCGACCGAGGCAGCGCCCCACGTCCCGAGCCGCAACAGCCCGCGGCGGTCGAAATGTTCCTCCTCTGCCAGAAATCCGGTCAGCAAGCCGCCGGTGTTCTCATTCTCGAAACTGCCAGCCCGCTGGTCGGAATCCTTTGCCACCTTTGCCATAAGACTTCTTCGGCCCTCCCGAGGCCCCCGCCGAATCACCCGGCAAACATTAACAGGAAATGCATCGTGAGCCTGAGTCCGCGCGTGTTGCCGGGGCGAATCGGGTTTCCACTCCGGCTCAAACGTTTTATGACAACATCGGCGTGCAACCGTCGCCGCTAAGCCTAGGATTCGGATGACCGGCAGAACCAGCCTGACCATCGTGCTCGCGGCCGGCGAGGGCACACGCATGCGCTCGGCGCTGCCAAAGGTCCTGCATCCCGTAGCCGGCCAATCGCTGCTGTCGCACGTGCTCGAGGCCGCCCCAAGGGGAGCCGGCGCCTTCCTTGCCGTGGTCATCGGGCCGGCCCACGGGGCTGTTGCTGCAGAGGTCAAACGCGTGCGACCGGACGCGGCGACGTTCGTTCAGTGCGAGCGTCTCGGCACCGCGCATGCGGTGCTGGCGGCCCGCGAGGCCATGGCCCGCGGCGCGGACGATCTGCTGGTCGCGTTCGGCGATACGCCATTGATTTCGGCCGAAACGTTCGCGCGTTTGCGCGAGCCTTTAAAAAACGGCGCGACGCTTGCCGTGCTCGGCTTTCGCGCCGCCGATCCGACCGGCTACGGCAGGCTTGTCGTGGAGGGCGATCGTCTGGTCGCGATCCGCGAGCAGGCCGACGCCAGCGCGAGCGAACGTGCTATCAAGCTCTGCAATGCCGGCGTGATGGCGTTCGATGGTCGCAAGGCGCTCGAGATCATCGAAAAAATCGGTAATGCCAACAGCAAGGGCGAGTATTATCTGACCGACGCAGTTGCCATCGTTCGAGAGTTGGGATTGGAGGCCGTCGTGATCGAAACCAGCGAGGATGAAGTGCGCGGCATCAACACCAAGGCCCAGCTCGCCGAGGCCGAGCAGGTCATGCAGGCGCGGCTGCGCAAGGCAGCGCTCGACGCCGGCGTGACGATGATTGCACCTGATACGGTTTACCTCGCCGCAGATACGAGCTTCGGCAGTGACGTGACGATCGAACCGTTTGTGGTGATCGGTCCCGGCGTCTCCATCGCCGACGGCGCGGTGATCCATTCGTTTTCCCACATCGTGCAGGCATCGATCGGCAAGAACGCGTCTGTCGGCCCCTATGCGCGGCTGCGGCCAGGAACTTCGCTGGGCGAGGGCGTGCGGATCGGCAATTTCGTCGAGACCAAAGCCGCGATCCTTGAAGCCGGCGCCAAGGTCAACCACCTCTCTTACGTCGGTGATGCCCATGTCGGTGCTAACGCCAACCTCGGCGCGGGCACCATCACCTGCAACTATGATGGCTTCAGCAAGCACAAGACCCAGATCGGCGCCGGCGCATTCGTCGGTACCAATTCCTCGCTGGTGGCGCCGGTGAAAATCGGCAACGGCGCCTATATCGGTTCGGGCTCGGTGATCACCCGCGACGTGCCCGACGATGCGCTGGCCGTGGAGCGCAGCGAGCAGATCAACCGCGAAGGCGGAGCGGCGCGATATCGCGAGATGAAAACACGCGACAAGACGCCGAAGGACAGTTAACAGCGACCTTGTTAAGCTTTCGGCTTAACGCTGTTTCAATCGGCAATAATTATTGAGTATCTCAGCAACAGCGATACTCGTTAAGAGAAGCTGGCGTCTTTTTGACAATTTTCGTTCGATTTGGAGCTATTGATCCGCATGTGCGGCATTATCGGCATTCTCGGTCGCGCCCCGGTCGCGGAGCAATTGGTGGATTCGCTCAAGCGCCTCGAATATCGCGGCTATGATTCCGCCGGCGTTGCCACGCTGGAAGGCGACCATCTCGATCGCCGCCGCGCCGAAGGCAAGCTCAAGAACCTCGAAGCGCGGTTGAAGGCCGAACCACTCGCGGGTCATACCGGAATCGGACACACCCGCTGGGCCACCCATGGCAAGCCGAACGAGAACAACGCGCATCCACACGCGACCGACAATGTCGCCGTGGTTCACAACGGCATCATCGAGAATTTCCGCGAACTCCGGCAGATGCTCGAAAAACAGGGCGCGAAATTCTCCAGCGAGACCGACACCGAGGTCGTCGCGCATCTGGTCAATTCCTACATCCTCAAGGGGGCTTCGCCGCAGGAAGCGGTGAAGGCGTCGCTGCCGCAGTTGCGTGGCGCGTTCGCGCTGGCGTTCCTGTTCAAAGGCCACAGCGATCTGATGATCGGCGCCCGCAAGGGCTCGCCGCTGGCGATCGGCCATGGCGACGGCGAGATGTATCTCGGCTCGGATGCGATTGCGCTTGCGCCGTTTACCGATACCATCAGCTATCTTGAGGACGGCGACTGGGTGGTTTTGACCCGCGAAGTCGGCGTGATCTATGACGAGCAGGGCGCGATGGTGAATCGCGATGTACTGAAATCCGGCGCGTCGTCGTTCCTGGTCGACAAGGCGAACTATCGCCACTTCATGGCCAAGGAAATTCATGAGCAGCCCGAAGTGGTCGGTCATACCTTGGCGCGTTACGTCGACATGGCGACTGAACGGGTTAAATTGCCGTTGAACCTGCCGTTCGATTTCAAAGACGTCCAGCGTATCTCGATCGTTGCCTGTGGCACCGCCAGCTATGCGGGTTACGTCGCCAAATACTGGTTCGAACGTTTAAGCCGCGTGCCTGTCGAGCTCGATGTCGCCTCGGAATTTCGCTACCGCGAGGCGCCACTGCACAAGGGCGATCTCGCGATCTTCATCTCGCAATCCGGCGAGACCGCCGATACGCTGGCGGCGCTGCGCTATGCAAAAGCGCAGGGCGTACACACGCTCTCCGTGGTCAACGTGCCGACCTCGACGATCGCGCGCGAAAGCGAGACCGTGCTGCCGACGCTGGCCGGACCCGAGATTGGCGTCGCCTCGACCAAGGCTTTCACGTGCCAGTTGATGGTGCTGGCCGCGATGGCGGTGGCGGCGGGCAGGGCGCGCGGCGAGTTGTCCGAGACCGATGAAACCAGGCTTGTGCATGGCCTGGTGGAAATTCCGCGTTTGATGGCAGCCGCGCTCGCCACCGAGCCGCAGATCGAGAAGCTCGCGCGCGATATCTCCAAATCCAAAGACGTGCTCTATCTCGGCCGCGGCACCAGCTATCCCCTGGCGCTGGAAGGCGCGCTCAAGCTGAAGGAAATCTCCTACATCCATGCCGAAGGCTACGCCGCCGGCGAACTCAAGCACGGGCCGATCGCGCTGATCGACGAGAATATGCCGGTCGTGGTGATCGCGCCGTTCGACCGGGTGTTCGAGAAGACCGTCTCCAACATGCAGGAAGTCGCGGCCCGCGGCGGCAAGATCATTCTGATGACCGACGCCAAGGGGGCCGCGGAAGCCACCATCGAATCGCTGGTGACGATCGTGCTGCCCGACATGGCGGCGACCTTCACGCCGATGGTTTATGCCGTTCCCGTGCAGTTGCTGGCCTATCATACCGCCGTTATCATGGGCACCGACGTCGACCAGCCTAGAAATCTGGCGAAATCGGTAACCGTCGAATAAGTCGCACCCCGGCTGTGGCCGCATTGGGTCTTCAAAAGTCTGCTAGGATGGCTTAGCTGACGTTTGGCGATGGCCGTTCTGACTGACCCTGGAAAACCGATGAACCGCGACGATCTGCTCCCGCCCGTGCCCCCGGCGGAACTCCCCCCGGTTGCCCCGCGGGGCTTTACGGCCCGGTTCCGCAACTACTTTTTGACCGGTCTGATCGTTGCCGGCCCGGTCGCGATCACCTTCTACCTGACCTGGTGGTTTGTGACCTGGGTCGATGGGCTGGTGCGCCCGTTTGTTCCCGTCGCCTATCGCCCCGAAACCTATCTGCCGTTCGGACTGCCGGGCTCGGGACTCGTCGTTGCCGTGATTGCGCTGACACTGCTGGGCTTTCTGACTCACAATTTGATCGGGCGGACGCTGGTCGATCTCGGCGAGAAGCTGCTCGGGCGCATGCCTATCGTGCGCGCGATCTATCGTGGCCTGAAGCAAGTGTTCGAGACGCTGTTTTCGGGGCAGGGATCGAGCTTCCGCCGGGTCGGCCTCGTTGAATTTCCGTCGCCGGGCATGTGGTCGATCGTGCTGATCTCGCAGGCGCCGAGCGTGGAGATCGCCAACAATCTGCCCGGCCAGGAGGAACACATTTCGGTGTTCCTGCCCTGCGCGCCGAACCCGACCACGGGTTTCTTCTTCTACGTGCCCAAGAGCAAGATCATCGAAATCGACATGAGCGCCGAGGACGCAGCGACCCTGATCATGTCCGCCGGCGTGGTTCAGCCCGGCTCCGACCCGCAAAAGAAGATCGCCGCCTTGGCGGGGATGGCGAATGCCGCGCGCGTTGCGAATTCAGCCTCGCTGCAGCCGGTGCCGGCGAAGGTGGATTGATGCTGGAATTGTAATACGCCGTCATTGCGAGGAGCAAAGCGACGAAGCAATCCATTTTTTCTTTTTCCGCGGCAAGATGGATTGCTTCGCTTCGCTCGCAATGACGGTTGAGAGGGTTTTATCCCGCCCCAAGCAGCGGCAGCGCTTCATCGCGCTCGTACAGATAGAGCAGGCAGCGCAGGGCCTCGCCGCGCTCGCCGGTCAATTTCGGATTGTCCTTCATGATGCGCAGCGCTTCGTCGCGCGCCTGCGTGATGAGCTGGCCGTGCACCTCGGAGCGCGCGATGCGATAGCCGGGCAGGCCGCTCTGCCTGACACCGAGCACATCGCCTTCGCCGCGCAACTTGAGATCTTCTTCCGCGATCCGAAAACCGTCGGTGGTTTCGCGGATAACCTTGAGCCGCGCCTTGGACATCTCGTTCAACGGCTCTTTATAGAGCAACAGACAGGTCGAGGCTTCGGAGCCGCGACCGATGCGGCCGCGCAATTGATGTAATTGCGCCAGCCCAAAGCGCTCGGCGTTCTCGATCACCATGATGGTCGCGGCGGGAACATCGACGCCGACTTCAACCACCGTCGTCGCCACCAGCAGACCGATTTCGTGGGCGGCGAACTGCGCCATCACGCGGTCTTTCTCCGCGCCTTTCATCTGGCCGTGCACCAGACCGACGCGATCGCCGAAGCGCTTTTGCAGGCTCTCGAACCGTTCGGTAGCGTTGGTCAGGTGATCGATGCCCTCCGCCTCGGATTCCTCCACCAGCGGGCAGATCCAGTAGACCAACTTACCCGCCGATAGAGCGCGGCCGACGGCGTCGACCACCTCGTTGAGACGGCTGGCCGGCATTGCACGGGTATCGATCGGCTGCCGTCCGGCCGGCTTCTCACGCAATTCCGAGACATCCATGTCGCCGAAATAAGTCAGTACCAGCGTGCGCGGGATCGGCGTTGCGCTGAGCACCAGCACATCGACGGCGTCGCCTTTGGCGGTCAGTGCCAGGCGCTCGCGCACGCCGAAGCGATGTTGTTCATCGACCACGGCCAGCGCCAGTGCTTTGAACACGACGTCGTCCTGAATCAGCGCGTGGGTGCCGACCAGCAAATCGATCTCGCCGGCCTCGAGCCGCGCCAGGAGTTCCCGCCGCTCCTTGCCCTTTTCACGCCCGGTCAGGATTGCGACCTTGAGGCCGGCGCGCTCGGCCAGCGGCGTGATGGTCTTGATGTGCTGGCGCGCCAGGATTTCCGTGGGCGCCATCAGCGCGGCTTGCTTGCCGACCTCGGTGACGGCGGCAGCCGCGAGCAGCGCCACCACCGTCTTGCCGGATCCGACATCGCCCTGCAGCAGCCTGAGCATGCGCACGGATTGACGCAGATCGTCCGATATCGCCGCAGCGGCTTGCTGCTGCGACGATGTCAGCGAATAGGGCAGCGCGTCGATGATCTTGTTGCGCAGATGGCCGTCGCCGGCATGGCGGTCGCCCGCCGGACGGCGCAACTGCGCGCGCACCAGCGCCAGTGCCAGTTGACCGGCCAGCAATTCGTCGAACGCAAGCCGCGACCAAAACGGACCATCGGGCAGGATATCCGTCATCTCGACCGGCACATGCACGCGGTTCAGTGCTTGCGCGATCGGCGGAAATTTGCAGCGGCGGATCACCTCCGGGCTGATCCATTCCGGCAGGTCCGGCAGCTTTTGCAGCGCCTGCGCCATCGCGCGCCGCAGCGAGCCCAGCGCCAGTCCCTCGGTCAGCGGATAAACGGGATCGATGCCCGACAGTTTTGCGAAACCCTCTTCATCCACCACGCGGTCGGGGTGCGTGATCTGCAGGGTACCATCGTACATCTGCGCGGTGCCGGAGACGTAGCGCTTGGCGCCGACCGGCAGCAACTTCTCGACATAGCCCGGCTGCGCGCGAAAATAGGTCAGCACCACGTCGCCGGTGTCGTCGCTGGCATAGACCAGATGCGGTGCACGCGCGTTGCGCCCCGGCGTCGGGCGATGCCGGTCGACCGTCACTTCCAGCGTCACCACGGTTCCCGGCACCGCGTCGCGGATTTTCGGCCGCGCGCGGCGATCGATCACGCTTGACGGCAAATGCAGCAAGAGATCGACGAGGCGCGGCGTCTCATCGCGGCCAAGCAGATAGCGGAACAGTTTGTCCTGCTTCGGCCCGACGCCAGCAAGGCTGGTCACCGGCGCAAACAGTGGATTGAGCAGAGCAGGGCGCATTTGGAAACCTAAAACCGTTCCTGCCCCTCATGCCCGGCTTTCGGCCGGGCATCCACGGATTTTTTCCGATCGCCGAGCAAACCAGATCTGCAGTAGGCTGCGGAACTGCAGACTGAGCCGGAGCCGGATCAAGCGATTGCGTGGACTCCGTCAGCCCCAATATCGGCTTCGCGTCGGCGATGTAAGAATATTTTATGATGTGACAGACACGACCGTCCAGGTTTTGGCGATCGTTTCCAAACAGGGGCAAGCGTATGGCTCGCACAATTCGCAAATCCGGAGTGAAGGCGACCAAGGAAGTTGCGCTGTCCGACATCAAGGATGATTTATCCCGGTATCTTCGCGAGGCCGAAACGCAGGAGATCGTCATCACACGCCACGGCAAGCCGACTGGCGTGCTGATCGGTTTCGAATCGGAGGAAGACTGGTTCGAGTATCGACTGCAAAACGATCCCCGCTTCTTGCGTCGGATCGAGCAGGCGCGCAGCAGTCTGCTTGCCGGACGTGGGCTGAAGCTGGAGGACATCGACGTGGAATAACCGGCGGCCATGACATGTTTGCCGGTCAAACCGCGCTTACGATCCGATCACAAAACATAATGGCGCGGGGTTCCAGCAAACCGCTCGTGAGCTTGGTATCGACGATGAAAAAGGCAGGTCCGTATGCAACCTATGTAATGCTTGGATGTACGACTTAATTTCCGTGGTATCTTCGCGGCGGGTCGCACCAAAAAACGCGCCAGCCGCTGCCTTCGTCGGATGTGATTTGCCCGACAGGCTTCCGCCGAATGGGGCTGTCCAGCCCCTCTGCAAAAATATTTCTTTTCTCCGCTGACCCAAATCACCTCCATATCCGCCGCTGTCTCGTCCCACTCGAGGGGCGTATCGCGATCGCCACGGACGCGGGGCGGGATGCGGTGGACGCGGGCTGCGTCGGGCGCGCAACGGGATGGCAGGGCGGGTTCTCAGGAGCCTGTGAGCGATCACCAGCGCGCGGACGAACGGCGATAGCTGCGGACGGCAAAGCCGTGTGGTCCTGGCACCCGTTGCTGGTGTCAAGTTGGCGGAGGCCCATCGGCCCGACCGGGCTTTGGGCAAGCTTATCCGTCAACGACGGTGACGAAGATGAATTCGTCGCCGGGGAGAGCACGAAATAAGCCGTTAAAACCATTGCGTGCGGGAATGCCGGGTGTTCCGGTGAACTCGTGGTGACGACACTCGTGTGCTTTACTACACTTTGCGCACGAGGCTGCGGGTGCAGCGGGCACCCGGCATTTCCCACGCCCTCCTTGGGGCGAATGGTTTAGGCAAAGCTCGGGCGTCTCGCGCCGCGGGCGTGAACGTGTGTTTGAAATCGGGGTGACGTCATTGCGAGGAGCGAAGCGACGAAGCAATCCAGCTTTCTTTCTTGTTGCGGTATGGATTGCTTCGCTTCGCTCGCAATGACGATCTTGGTGGCTCGCAAACGACGGTTTGAAAGTTTTCCTGGCTGTTTGAAATGTGATTTTACAGGCGAACAGCTACTGACATTCGCTGAACCCGACGCTATATCAACCCCGCCCGGCACGTCCGGGCTTTTGGCGTTCGGATAGGAATCGGTAAATGACGGGATCGACACGATCGAGCGGCGGCCTGGATGACCGCCGCAAGCGGCTATTGTTTCGCTGCTGGCATCGCGGCACCCGCGAGATGGATCTCATTCTTGGCCGGTTTGCGGATTCCGAGATCGGAAACCTCGCAGAAGATGAATTGGCTCAATTGGAGCATCTGATCGAGGTGCCCGATCCCGATCTGTATGCGGCGCTGACCGGCAAGGTTGCGCTGGCGCCGGAATATCCCAACGGCCTGTTCGAGCGTATCAAGTCGTTTCGAGTGGCGGATCACGACGCATGAAGTCGCCAGTACAATCGCCTGCGCAATTACTTGCCCCCGGCCGTGCGCTGACCTTTGCCAATGTCGCCGAGGGCGCGGAAGGCCTCGTTATTTCGGACCTGGCGCGCGCGGTGGCGGCGCGACCGAAGCCTCCGGCGATCAGCCTCGCCGTGGTCTGCCGCGACGGCCCGCGGATGCAGCAATTGGCGCGGGCGCTGGAGTTTTTCGCGCCGGATTTGCCGGTGATGCAATTCCCGGCCTGGGACTGCCAGCCTTATGACCGGGTATCGCCGCATGGCGGCATCCTGGCGCAACGGCTGACCACGCTGGCCCGGCTGGCGCGGCTTGCCGGCAGCGACAAGCCACTGATCGTGCTGACCACCGTGAATGCCATCGTGCAGCGGGTGCCGGCGCGCGATGTCATTGCGGCGCAAGCGCTGTCGGTGGCGCCCGGTCATGTCGTGCCGATGGATTCCATCGTGTCGTGGCTGGAACACAACGGCTACAACCGTTCCTCCACCGTGCGCGAGCCCGGCGAATACGCGATCCGCGGCGGCATTCTCGATCTGTTTCCGGCCGGACTCGATCAACCCGTCCGATTCGATTTTTTCGGCGATACGCTGGAGTCGATCCGCAGCTTCGATGCGGAGACGCAGCGCACGATGCTGGACATGCGCTCGCTCGATCTGGTTCCGATTTCGGAATTTCAACTGGTCACCGAGACCATCCGGCGCTTTCGAATGGGCTATGTCGCAGCGTTCGGCGCGCCGGAGCGCGACGATCCGCTCTACGAAGCGGTGAGCGAAGGCCGCCGCCATCCCGGGATGGAGCATTGGCTGCCGCTGTTCCAGGAGCGGATGGATACGCTGTTCGATTATCTCGGCGACGCGCCGGTGGCGATCGAACCACAAAGCGAGGATGCCGCGCGTGAACGCTTTAAGCAGATCGCCGATTACTATGAAGCGCGGCGCGAAGCGATGGAACATCCGGGCGGCGGCGCAATCTACAAGCCTTTGCCGCCCGACCGGCTCTACCTGACGGAAGACGAGTGGACCAGACGCCTGGATGAAGCGGCACTGGCGCGGCTCACCCCGTTTGCGGTGCCGGACGGCAGCGCCGGCGTGGTCGATGCGGGCGCGCGGCAAGGGCGCAATTTCACGCCGGAGCGCGCCGATACCTCGATCAACGTGTTCGAAGCGGTCGTCGCGCATGTCCTGGCGTTACAAGCCCAGCGCAAGAAAGTGGTGATTGCGCTGTGGAGCGAGGGCTCGCGCGATCGCATGGGCAGCATGCTGCGCGATCACAAGCTGCTCAATCTGACCAGCGTCAACACCTGGCGCACGGTGCAGGCCACGCCGCGCAACGAAGCCATGCTGGCGGTGGTCGGCATGGAATCCGGTTTCGAGACCGACAATGTCGCTGTCATCAGCGAACAGGACATCCTCGGCGACCGGCTGGTGCGGCCGCGCAAGGCCAGCCGCAAGCTCGACAATTTCATCTCCGAAGTCACCAGTCTCGCCGCCGGCGATCTCGTGGTCCATGTCGAGCATGGTATCGGCCGGTTCGTCGGTTTGCAGACGGTCGAAGTGGCCGGCGCGCCGCACGACTGCCTTGAGCTGCATTACGCAGCCGACACCAAGCTGTTCCTGCCGGTCGAGAATATCGAACTGCTGTCGCGCTACGGCTCCGATCACGCCCATGTCGAACTGGACCGGTTAGGCGGCAGCGGCTGGCAGGCGCGCAAGGCCAAGCTGAAGAACCGCATCCGCGAGATCGCCGGCGAACTCATCAAGATTGCCGCCGAACGGCACCTCCACGAGGCGCCGAAAATGCCGGTACAGCCGCACGTCTATGACGAGTTCTGCGCGCGCTTCCCCTACGAGGAAACCGAGGATCAACTGGGCGCGATCAACGCCACGCTGAAGGACCTCGAAAGCGGTCGTCCGATGGATCGGCTGATCTGCGGCGACGTTGGATTCGGCAAGACCGAGGTGGCGCTGCGCGCGGCTTTCGCGGTCGCATTGGATGGCAAACAGGTCGCCGTCGTGGTGCCAACCACCTTGCTGGCGCGGCAGCACAGCAGAACCTTCGCCGAGCGGTTTCGCGGCTTTCCGGTCAATGTCGCTCAGGCCTCCCGCCTGATCGCGCCGAAGGAGCTGACGCAGGTCAAGAAAAACCTTAGCGACGGCAATGTCGATATCGTGGTCGGCACCCATGCGCTGCTCGGCAAGTCGATCAAGTTCAGGGATCTCGGTCTTGTGATCGTCGACGAAGAGCAGCATTTCGGCGTCAGCCACAAGGAACGCCTGAAGGCGCTGCGGGCCGAGGTGCACGTGCTGACGCTGAGCGCAACGCCGATCCCGCGCACGCTGCAACTGGCGCTGACGGGCGTGCGCGATCTCTCGATCATCGCTTCGCCGCCGGTCGATCGTCTGGCAGTTCGCACCTTCGTGGCGCCGCACGATCCGCTTATGATTCGCGAGGCGCTGTTGCGCGAACGCTATCGCGGCGGACAGGCGTTCTATGTGGTGCCGCGCATTGAAGATCTCGCCGGCGTGAAAGACTTTCTCGACAAGAATGTGCCGGAGATGAAGGTCGCGGTCGCGCATGGACAGATGCCGCCGACCGTGATCGAGGACATCATGTCGGCGTTCTATGACGGCAAATACGATATCTTGCTCTCGACCACGATCATCGAGTCCGGCCTCGATATTCCCACCGCCAATACGCTGATCGTGCATCGCGCCGACATGTTCGGGCTGGCGCAACTTTATCAACTGCGCGGCCGGGTAGGGCGCTCGAAGCTGCGCGCCTATGCGCTGTTCACGCTGCCGGCGCAACAGAAGATCACCGCCCAGGCCGAGCGGCGGTTGAAGGTGCTGCAATCGCTGGAGACGCTGGGCGCCGGATTCCAGTTGGCGTCGCATGACCTGGACATCCGCGGCGCCGGCAATCTGCTCGGCGAGGAGCAGTCGGGGCATATCAAGGAAGTCGGCTTCGAGCTCTATCAATCGATGCTGGAGGAGGCGATCCTCAACCTCAAGGCCGGCGTCGCCGAACCGGCGGCGGATCGCTGGTCGCCGCAGATCACCGTCGGCATGCCCGTGTTGATTCCGGAGGATTACGTCGCCGACCTCGCGGTGCGGTTGTCACTGTACCGGCGGCTGGCCGATCTCGACACCGACGACGAGATTGATAATTTTGCCGCCGAACTGCGCGACCGCTTCGGTGTGTTGCCGGACGAGGTGCGCTATCTCTTCAAGATCGCCGCGATCAAGGGCTACTGCCGCCGCGCCAATGTCGAGAAAGTCGATGCCGGGCCGAAGGGCGTTGTGATCACGTTCCGCGACAACAAATTCGCGCAGCCGGACCGTCTGGTCTATTTCATCCGCCAGCACGGCCAGGCGGCGAAGGTGCGGCCGGACATGAAGGTGGTGTTCTTCCAGGAATGGGAGACGCCGGAGGAACGTTTGGCCGGCACCACCGAAATCCTGCGCCAGCTCGCCAATCTCGCCGAGAACCGCAAGGCGGCTTGACGTCATTGCGAGCGAAGCGAAGCAATCCAGAGCCACAAGTGCAGATTGGATTGCTTCATCGCTAGCGCTCCTCGCAATGACCGGGTTTGAACGTCACGACGCGGCGCGGCGGGCTTCGTCGTAGAGCCGCGCCAGCAGCGATTTCGCGGAATCCGATGGCAGCATGGTCGCGAGCGTAACGACCGGCTCCGACCGCGTATCGCGTTTACCATGGGTGGTGTGACGCATCACGGCGGAAAGCCGCCGCGCAATCATATGGGCGGTGCGCAAATCGGTCTCGGCGAACACCACGATAACAGACCCGTCCTCGTAGACGGCGCCGAAATCCATTTGCCGCATCAAACGGCTGATGATCCGCGCGCCGTCGAGTTGCGCGCGCGGATGGGCTGAATCGAAGGCAAAGCGAGCCAGCGACAAGCCGCCGCCGCGCGATAGCGTCTGATAGACCGCCGTGGCGAAATCGCGGTTGAAGGCGGTCGATGTGAGCAGGCCGGTGCGCGGATCGAGCAGGCCGTCGGCATCGATCGACCGCAGCATTCGACTCAAATGCGCTTCGAGGGCATGCTGGCGGATCAGCGGCGATGCGTTGGCGGCGACGCGTTCGGGAGCGCCGGATATGATTTCGAGATTTGGCAGATCATAGGCCGGCGTTACGCCTTCCGACGTCACCACCACTGGCAGGTTGCGGAAGCGCGCATCCTCAGCCAGCACCGTGAGGAACGCATCCACCACGCGCGCGCTGAAACCTTCGCCGAGGACAATACCGTCGATGTCGCGCGCGTTGAGATGTTTCGCCGCGGCTTCGATGCTGAGCGCGCCGACGACCCCCATCCGCTCACCCAGCGAGACGGAAAGCGAAGGGTAGGCCGCGCCACGGCCGATCAGCAGCACGGTGGCGTCGCGAACGGGATCTGCGTCGGTCAGGGGCGGTCGCGCCGCCGGGTCCTCGTCAAGCCGGCGCATCACGGTGGCATGCAGCGTCCTGACACGCAGCGCCGCGCGCAGGCGCGCTATCAGGCGATCGAAATTGCCATCGTTTTGCGAAAATGGAATGGCGTTTTCGGGCAGCGATGTCTGGGGATCGACGGCGATCAGCGGCAGATAAGGCTGTTGTGCGGCGATCTGTTTCGCTAACGCCGCGAAGTCATGCTCAACGTTCCCGGACGTCGCGACGAGAACGGCGGCCGGCTGCAACTGCTCGACGGCGTGCGCCGCGTCGGCCCAGGTTGTGTCGATGATCGGAAATATCTTTGCATCGTCAAGCGCGGCCGCGAACGACGGCCGCTCGGCGGTCGACACGGCGATGATCGGGCCTTGCTGTGACATTTGGAATTCGGACCAACGCGATCGATTGAGCGCGGGATCCTAGTTTGCGGGCCTTAATGCCGCGTCAACGCAATCGTCAGATTTCAATCAGGTCGGACTCGTCCGATCGCGAAATGCTTCCACCATCAGCGGGTTAAGCCCGAGTTCTCCAAGCGCGTCCCGTGCGCGGGCATTGTCCTGGGCGCGTCCGGCAAGGCGGTAGCCGCTCAACCGGTCGGGAAGTGCCGTCAGCAGCGCGCCCTGTCCAAGCCGCTTGGCCCATTCCTGCAAGTCCTGCGACAAAAACCGGTAGCCGCCGACGGCCATGATGCTCGAGGGCGGTGCGGTGATGCAGATCGCGCCGGTCGAACGGTCGAGCCGCGCGGCATAGTCGGTATCGACATAATCGCGCGTCGGTTGCGCCACCAGCGAATCGCTCGGTGCGGCGGGGGGCGCGTAGGCCGCCACCGAAACCATCGGTCCCCGCAACGCCAGCGTTCCCCTTGGCGTGATCAGGGTCTCGCCAGCGATCGACGAACCCGCGACGTCGCGCGGTGCGCCATGGGGCCCGGGCAGGATCGGCACCGGCGCGCCGTCAGCGGCACGGCAGGCGCCGAACAATCCGGCTTCGCCGAACAGATAGACGTCCGTCAGCGTGACGTGTGGGATGGTCCAGAGCGGTGACGATGCAATCTGCTCCGGCGTGCGCCAGAGACCGATCACATTGCGCAATGTCGGCATGCGCGCCGGCATATCGCTCTCAGCCAATCGCAACGCCAGTTGCGCCGGGGCGATCAGCGTGTCGCAGGAATCGTCGTTGATCTGTTGCTCAAGCACGTCGCCGTCGAACGGATGATGCAGCGCAAGGGTTCCGCCGGACAGCAGCCAGACCAGTAGCGATGAGGTGAGGCCTGCGAACGACGACGGCGCGAATGCCGATATGACAGTCGCGCCCTGCGGCACGTCGCTTTCGAGGAAAACGGCGAGGCCGCCGGCGATCAGATTAAGATGGGTGCGCGGTACCGCGCGAAAACCATCTGCCGTCACGTCGAAAGAGATGATCGCCGCCCTGCGGCCATCCTGCGTGACGACGCGTGTGGTGGCGGATTTTTCGGCCAAGGCATGGTCGAGCGAGGCCATGCCTTCGGGCAAGTCATTGCCGAAGCCGCAGACATGGCGAATCGAAAATGCCTCGGCCGCCGCGTTCATCGCGAGGTCGGCATGGCTGACGCCGTCGATCTTGCTCGCGGTCACAATCGCCCGGGCGCCGGTGCGATTGAGCGCCACCGTCAATTCCGCCTGTCGCCAGAGCAGCGGAAGCAAGGCGACAATCAGCCCGGCGCGATGCGCGGCAAGCACCGTCAGCATGAATTCGACGGTGTTCGGCAGTTGAACCGCGATGACGGAATTAGCCGGCAACCCCGCTTCGATGAAATGAGCCGCCAGCGCGGAGATCGCCCGATCGGCCTCTGCGAATGTCAGGCGTTTTGGCGGTTGGCCCATGATGCGCTGCTTGTTGAGCGGATCGAGCAGCGCCGGCTCATCCGGCTGGCGCGCCAGGATCCGTCGAAACAGTCCGTCGAGCGTCGGCGATATGCTGGTCTGGATCACGGGATTACTTCGCTTGAGGGCCTGGCTTGTGCCACCAGGTTTCCGGGAGATACCCCGTCAAGGCGGTGGCGTCTGGCCGTTCTACCCGATTCCAGCGCGCGATCCATTGCTCTTGCACGTTAAACAGCGGGATAGCGTAGAAGCCCGACATCAGGGTCCGATCGAGCGTCCGCACCGCCGAGACGAAAGCGGGATGCTCCCGCGCCTCCAGCATCGCCGCGATCATGGCGTCGATGGCGGGGTCTTTTGCGCCCATGTAGTTGCGCGTGCCTTGGTGGTCCGCGGCCTCGCTTCCCCAATAGAACGATTGCTCGTTACCCGGCGATAACGACTGGTCCCAGCGGTTCTGGATCATGTCGAAATCGAAACCGAGCCGGCGCTGGTCGAATTGAACGGCGTCGACCGCGCGCACCGAGACCTCGATGCCGGCGCGCTTCAGATCACGCTGATATGCAAGCGCGATTCGCTCCTGATCGCGTGTGGTCACCAGGATCTCGAAGGTGAGGGGCGCCTTGGTCGAACGCTGCCGTAACACCGTGCCGTCGAGATCGTAGCCGGCCGCGGATAACAATTTCAGCGCGCTGCGCAGCGTTGCGCGATCGCGGCCCGAACCGTCGCTGACGGGAAGCCGATAGCTGCCATCGAGAATATCGGGCGGGATATGCGATGCGAACGGTTTGAGAAGCTCGCGCTCGCGGTCATCGGGGGCGCGGCCGTACGCTGACAGTTCGGACCCGGCGAAGAAGCTTGCGGTGCGCGCATACAGTCCAAAAAAGTAATTGCGGTTGATCCATTCGAAATCGAACAGCAGGGTCAACGCCTGGCGCACGCGGATGTCGGAAAAGACCGGATGTCGGGTGTTGAACACCAGGAATTCGGACGGTTGCGGCATCCCGGTCTTGATGGCCTCGCGGATCACCTCGCCATTGCGGGCGGCGGGAAAATCGTATCCGTCGTGCCAGCGCAGCGGCTCGATCTCGACGCGAAAGTCATAAAGGCCGCGCTTGAATGCTTCGAACTGGCCGTTGGCCTCGCGATAGAAGTCGAACCTGATCTCGTCGAAATTCCACAGGCCGCGATTGACCGGCAGGTCGCGGCCCCAATAGTCGGGATTGCGCGTCAGCGTCACGCTGGCGCCGGGTTTCACCGCGCTGACGCGGTAGGGGCCGGAACCCACCGGCGCCGTCATCGAGGTTTCCTCGAAGGTCGCAACATCGGTGGCATGCCGGGGCAATACCGGCATCAGCCCGAGGATCAGCGGCAGCTCGCGGTCGTTGGCGCCACCGAAGTCGAACCGCACCGTGATCGGGTCGAGCGCTTCGGCCTTTGCGACTTTCGAATAGTATTGGCGATAGTTCGGACGCCCGTGGTCGCGCAGCAAGGTCCATGAAAACAACACATCCTCGGCGAGCACCGGTTGCCCGTCGGAGAAACGCGCCCTGGGATCGAGATGGAAGGTGACATAGCTCCTGACATCGTCGGTTTCCACGCTCTTTGCCAACAGACCGTACAGCGTGAAGGCCTCGTCATTGCCCCGCGCCATCAGCCTCTCGACCACAAAGCCGCTGATTTGCTGCAGGGCGAGGCCCCTGACGATCATGGGGTTGAGGCTGTCAAAGGTACCGGACAGGCCTTGCACCAGCCGGCCACCCTTTGGCGCATCGGGATTGGCATAGGGCATATGGGTGAAATCGGCCGGCAGCGCCGGCGCGCCATGCATGGCGATCGCGTAGCTCGGCTCCGCCGACACCGTGTTGGCATTCGTCGCCACCGAGAGGCCGAAACCGAGGGCACCACAGACAAAAACGCGAATGCGACGGCGCCATGAAACCCGCAACGCAGCGCGCCGATTTGATTCGGAATTGCTCACGATGAAGTTTTATCACAGCCGTCAGGATCCGGCCCGAATACGCGCCAAAGATGCTTGTCGGCATTGATCTTTTCGCACGCCGCTGTATGAAGGCGGGCAATTGACCAAGACGGCAGGGCCTGTCACGTATCCGCCTCAATTGGCAAGGAGACAGCCGCCCAAAACGGCTAGGTGTCGGTGCCTGCAGCGGTTTCGGGCGCTTCCGTTCAGAAAGGGTTTTCCGCAATGAATTTCCGTATCTTGGCCGCGCCGGTCCGGCCGCGTGGGCGGCTTTTCGCCGTGTTGGCGGCAACAGCGCTGACGGCGTCCTTAATTGCTCCTGGCGTTCAGGCTCAAGCCCCGGCTCCGGCGCCCGCTGCGCCCAAGGCCAAGGCTGCGCCAAGGGCTGCACAGAAGGCCGCTCCCGCGCCCGCACCGACCGCTCAGCAGGCTCCGCCACCGGCCGCTGCTGGCGCCCCTCCTGCGGCGGGCGGCCAGCCCCCGGATCAGCAGATTCCTCAGCTGATCTACGCGCCCTGGACCAAGTTCTGCCTGAAGGGCCAGGATGCCAACGCCAAGCAGGTTTGCTTCACCGGCAAGGATGGACGCATCGAATCCGGCCAGCCGGTCATCGCAGCCGTTATCATCGAGCCCGAAGGCGAGCCGAAGAAGATCCTGCGCGTCACGCTTCCGCTGGGCATGCAGCTGGTTCACGGCACCCGTGTGATCGTCGACAACAACCCTCCCGCGCAAAGCCCCTATGTGATCTGCTTCGCCAATGGCTGCATGTCGGACTACGAGGTGACCCCGGAACTGCTCGCGAATATGAAGAAGGGGCAGAACTTGGTGGTTCAGGCGATCAACTCCAACGGCGCGCCACTCACTCTGCCGCTGCCGCTCGGCGATTTCGCCAAAGCCTATGACGGTCCGCCGACCGACCCGAAGGTGTTCGAAGAAACCCAGAAGAAGCTGCAGGAAGAGTTGCAGAAACGCGCTGAGGAAGCGCGCAAGAAGCTCGAGGCCACCCAGCCGGCCCAGCCCGCTGCTGGCGCTGCGGCCAATCCGGCTGCGAAGTAAGAAGCAGGCGGTTCTTTATCGCCAAACCAAAAAGGCGCTCGGATCGAGCGCCTTTTTTACTGAGTGAAGATCGCTTGTAGCCCGCATGGAGCCAACGGGTCGCGCGAATGCGCGCCCGATGATAAACTCCGCGCGAAGCGGGGAGGGCCGTTGCTCCGGTCTCGGATTTCGCGGATGACTCGCTCTTTAATTCAGCGAGGGGTTCCGGGGCCGATAGCCGCCCGACTTGTCCTTCACGAAAATCTCGGCGACCTGCGAATGCCGGATCGGCTCTCCTGAATCGTCGGGCAGCAGATTCTGTTCGGAGACGTAGGCGACGTATTCGGATTCTGAATTCTCGGCGAGCAGATGATAGAACGGCTGATCCTTGTGAGGCCGGACTTCCTCGGGGATCGACAACCACCATTCCTCGGTATTGTTGAACTCCGGATCGATATCGAAGATCACGCCCCGGAACGAAAAGATCCGGTGACGGACGATCTGTCCGATCTGGAATTTAGCGGTGCGCGTTTTAGTCATATCTCGTCGAATAGACCATGATTGTGGCCGATGCTAGAGGCAAACCGCCGAATTAACCGTTGCGCGGCTGCTCCGTCCGTCGGCCCGGTCGGGGCCAACAACCAAGAAAAAGACGCTTCCCCCCATGGTCGATATTCTCAATCTCGCAGTGCCGTATTTCGGCCTGATCTTCATCGGCTTCGCCTGTGGCAGGGCCAAGGGTCTCCCGGAGCAGGGTCTAGCGTGGATGAACTTCTTCCTGCTCTATGTTTCGCTGCCGGCGCTGCTGTTCGGAATCATGGCCAAGACGCCGTTTGCGGAACTCAACAACCCACCGTTCCTGGTTGCGACCACCCTCGGAACCACCATCGCGTTCGTCCTCGCCATGCTGGCCGGCCGGTTGATCGGACGATTGTCGTTGCGCGAGGCGACCCTGGCGGGTCTTTCCGGCGGCTACGGCAATATCGGCTATATGGGACCTGGCCTCGCATTGGCCGTGTTCGGCTCGAAGGCCGCCGCGCCGACCGCGTTGATCTTCTGCTGCGACAGCATCTTTCTGTTTTCGATCGTGCCGCTGCTGATCGCGCTCAGCGACGGCAAGCAACGGCACTGGCTGCATACCATCGGTCTCGTGGTGCGGCAGATCGTTTTCAATCCGCTGATCATGTCAGCCTGTGCCGGAGCGTTGGCGGCGGCGCTCCACCTCCATCCACCGGTCGCGATCGACAATATGCTGCTGTTTCTGCAAAATGCCGCGGCGCCGGTGGCGCTGTTTGTGCTCGGAGTGACGGTGGCGCTGCGCCCGTTCGGCCGTGTGCCCTGGGAAGTCCCCGGGGTCATCGCGGTCAAGCTCCTGATCCATCCGCTCGTCGTTTTCGGATTGATGTTATTGCTGGGACCGTTCGCGCAGCCATGGGCGGCTATCGCGGTGCTGATGGCATCGCTGCCGCCGGCGCTGAATGTGTTCGTGATCGCCCGGCAAAACGATGCCTGGATCGAGCCCGCATCGGTAGCCGTGCTGATTGGAACGTTTGCCTCCGTCATCACGCTCACCAGCGTGATGTGGCTGTTGCAGACCGGCCGGCTGGTGTTTCCCTGAAACCCTAGATAACCCGCCGCGTGGAGCGCCACGATGGCGCCAGACCTTCGCGCATGGCGATACGGCGGAGCGGCCCGATCGAACCGATCAAATGCAGACCGGCTGCGCGCAGGGACTGCATCGGCCAGAAATTGCTGAGTAGCGTGCGGTTCGCCATGTCGATGACAAAGGTCCGGCTGCTGACATCGGCGCGCCGGGCCGAACCGTAACGCCTAAGCACTTGCGGCGCGCCGGGGTCTTCGCCTGCCGCCATCGCGTCCCGCACGATGTCGGCGATATCGGCGGCATCGCGCAGCCCCATGTTCAGGCCCTGCGCGCCGATCGGCGGCAGCACATGCGCAGCTTCGCCGACCAGCGCGATGCGGTGCTGAGCGAATTGTCTGGGCTGCTCGATCGCAAGCGGAAACAAATGACGCCCGGGTTCGACACGAATACGGCCGAGAATGGAGTGCGACTGCGTTTCCGCGGCCTCGGACAACTCATCGTCGGTCAACGCGATCAGCCGTTCAGCTTCCTTGGGTGTCCTGACCCACACCACGCTGCAGCGGTTGCCGGGCAAGGGCACGAAAACACACGGACCCTGTGGCGTATGAAACTCGGTGGAAATATTTCGATGCGGCCGCGAATGGCCGATGTTGAAGGTCAGCGCGGCCTGATCGAGTTCGCGGCGCCTGACCTCGATGCCGGTAGCCTCGCGGCAGAGCGATTGCCTGCCGTCGGCGCCGACCACAAGGCGCGCAGACAGTGACTGGCCTTGCCGGGTACGAATGGCGACATCAGCGTTTTCCGGGCTGATCGCATCGGCCTCGTCGTCGAACCGGGTCAGTTCCGGAAGCTGCGCCGCACGTTCTTCCAGCGCTGTCATCAGTGCGCGATTTTCGATGTTGTAGCCGAACTGGTCGAGGCCGATTTCATCGGATGAAAACCTGACCTCCGGCGCGCGGATCAGGCGTCCGGTATCGTCGACCAGGCGCATCGTCTTTAATGCCGCCGCCTTGTCCTCGCAGTGCGACCAGACGTCCAACGCTTGCAAAAAATCGACGGAACCGCCCAGCAGCGCCGTGGTGCGATTGTCGGCATAAGGCGCACGGCGGGCGATGACGGCCGTGTTGGCGCCGGTTTGCGCCAGCGCGATCGCCGCCACAAGTCCGGCTGGTCCGCCGCCGATCACGGCGACGTCGAAGGGGGCTGATGCATCGTTCATATCGGGACAATTGACGTTCCCGCCGGCATTTTCAAGCCCGCATCAAAGCTCGGTTTTCCACCGATTTGCGCGGCGGAACGCCGCAACAGCTGATGTGCAAATCAAGGCGATTCCTGATAGCACTGCCGGCCAGATGGACCAGGCAAACCAACAGGATTCTTCGTCGGCATCGCCGGTAACACGGGCCGCCGCGTTTTCCGTGCATATCTTTACTGCGTTGGGGGCAGGCATCGCCTTGATCGCGCTGCTTGAGGCCGTACGCGAGCATTGGGCGGCGATGTTCGGCTGGCTTGGGGCCGCTCTGGTGATCGACGCGATCGACGGCCCGATCGCACGGCGGCTGGATGTCATGCGCGTGCAGCCGAACTGGTCGGGCGAGGTGCTCGATCTCGTGGTCGATTTCGTCACTTATGTCTTCGTGCCGGCCTATGCGATCACCGCAAGCGGTCTGTTGTTGCCGTTGGCGGCGCCGCTTCTGGGCGCGGGCATTGTCGTGTCGGGTGCGCTGTATTTCGCCGATCGCCGGATGAAGACCGCGGATAATCATTTTCGTGGATTTCCGGCGTTGTGGAACGCGGCGGCATTCTATCTGTTCCTGCTGCATTTGCCGCCGGCGCTTTCCAGCCTTTGTGTCGCCGTTCTGATCGCTCTGACGTTCGTTCCTTTTCACGTCCTTCACCCGGTACGCGTGGTGCGCCTGCGCGGGCTCACATTGACGCTGCTCGCCGTCTGGGCGGTGCTCGCAATCATCACGTTGGCGAGCGATTTCGATGCCGGCGCGCCGATAACCATCGGGCTTTGCGCGATCGCCGCCTACATCGTGGGAAGCGATGCCGCGATCCGGCTCGCAAGATCGTTCAACGCATGATCGAGTTGTGGACCAGCCCGGAAGCGTGGGCGGCGTTGTTGACCCTGACGGCGCTCGAAATCGTTCTCGGCATCGACAATGTTATTTTTCTGTCGGTCATCGTCTCGCGTATCCCGCAAGCGCAGGCAAAGCGCGCGCGGCAAATCGGACTTGCGCTGGCGCTGCTGTTTCGCATCCTGCTGCTCAGCCTGCTGGTGTGGCTGATCGGCCTGACCGAGACGGTTCTCACCGTGAAAGGCATCGCCTTTTCCTGGCGCGACATCATTCTGATCGGCGGCGGACTGTTTCTGATCGCGAAGGCGACCCACGAAATTCATACCGAAGTGGAGGCACACGATCCACAGAGCGATGCTGCCCCAAGGGCGAGCGCGTTCTTCTGGGTGATTATCCAGATCATCATCATCGATATGGTGTTCTCGCTGGATTCGATCATCACCGCGATCGGCATGGCGCAGGATCTTCAAATCATGATCGCAGCCGTCGTCATCGCTTGCATCATCATGTACGTATCGTCCGGTCCGGTCGCGAGATTTGTGGCGGAACATCCGACCACCAAGATGCTGGCGCTGGCGTTTCTGGTGCTGATCGGGGTTGCGCTGGTCGCGGACGGATTCAAGTTTCATATCCCGCGCGGCTATATCTATTTTGCCATCGCGTTTTCGGCCGCGGTCGAGTTCTTCAATGTGCTCGCCAAACGCAATCGAAAACACACCATCAACTAGGCCATCCGAGACGTTTTCGCGGCCATCGGTTGACAACGCGGCCTCGATGGCTTTCGCTTGGTTTCAAGAGAATGCCGGGAAAATTTTAAGGGAGAATCCGATATGACCAAGGCCGTGCGTGTGCACAAGGTAGGGGGTCCGGAAGCCCTGGTTTACGAAGCTATCGACGTGCCCCCGCCGGGAGCCGGCGAGGTTCGTATCCGCCAGCATGCCGTCGGCCTGAACTTCATCGATGTTTACTATCGCACCGGTCTCTACAAGGCGCCGGAACTGCCGTTCATCGCCGGCAATGAAGCTGCCGGCGAAGTCGTGGCGGTTGGGCCCGGCGTCACCAATTTTCATCCCGGTGATCGCGTCGCCTATTATTTCAATCTCGGCGCCTACGCCAGCGAACGTAACATCCCGTGGGAGAAGCTGGTCAAGCTGCCCGACCACATCACCTACGAGCAGGGCGCTGTCCTGATGCTGAAGGGGCTGACGGTCTGGTACCTCCTGCACAAGACCTTCAAGGTCGAGCCGGGACATCGGGTTTTGATTCACGCAGCCGCGGGCGGCATCGGGCTGCTCGCGTGCCAATGGGCCAAGGCGCTCGGCGCGCATGTTATCGGCACCGTTGGTTCCAAAGCGAAGGCCGACATCGCGCTCGCCAATGGCTGCGATTATGTCATCCTCTACAACGACGAAGATTTCGTCGCGCGCGTCAAACAAATCAGCCGCAACGAACTTTGCGACGTCGTCTATGATGGCGTCGGCAAGACCACTTTTCCGGGTTCGCTGTCCTGCCTGAAGCCGCGCGGATTGTTCGTGAGTTTCGGCAATGCGTCGGGTCCGGTGCCGCCGTTTTCGATTGCCGAGCTTAATAATCACGGCTCACTGTTCGCCACACGGCCAAAGCTCAACGATTACGTCGGCGAGCGTTCGGACCTGCTCGAGGGCGCCGACACGCTGTTCGCCGCCGTCATCAACGGCAAACTTCACGTGCCGATCAACCACGCCTACGCGCTGAAGGATGTGGCCAAGGCGCATATCGATCTAGAGTCGCGCGCGACGACGGGTGCCGCGATCTTGAGGCCATAAACTCCGCGGGTGTCCCGCGCCGGGACGGTCTACGCGACGCATCTTGCGACGCCCATTTTCATCAGGATCGCGTCGAGCCCATCGATCATTTCGGCGATTTCGCCTTGCGTCACGTTGAGTGTCGGCATGAAGCGTAGCGCGTCCGGTTGCGGCGCGTTGAGCAGCACGCCACCTTCAAACGCGTACGCGACGATCGAAGCGCCGATCGGGCGTTTCAAATCGAGCGCCAGCAACAGCCCTCTGCCACGGACTTCGCCAAGACCATGCCGCGCCGAAATGCGCTGCAGCTCGCTCGCCAGATATAGTCCGGTATCGGTCACCGATTTCAGAAACCGGGACTGGCCGACATGCTGCAGAACGGCGAGCCCGGCTGCACACATCAGCGGATTGCCGTTGAAGGTGCCGCCCTGGTCGCCGTATTCGAAACATGAGGCGGCCTCGGTCGCCAGTAAGGCGGCCAGCGGCACGCCTCCGCCGATTCCCTTGCCGAGAGTCATGATGTCAGGCTCGATTTCGGCGTGTTCGTAGTGGAACAGTTTTCCGGTGCGGCCCATGCCGGTTTGGATTTCATCGAAGATCAGCGGCAAGCCGTGCTCGTGGGTCAAGGATCGCAGACCGCGCAGGAACTGATCCGTTGCAGCCCAGACGCCGGCTTCACCCTGGATCGGCTCCAGCATCAGGCCGACGGTCTTGTCGTTGATCAGCTGTTTCACCGAGGCGAGATTGTTCAGGCGGGCTTTTGGAAACCCCGACACCTTGGGTTCGAACAAGGGTTCGAAGGCTTTCTTGCCGGACGCCGACATCGTCGCCAGCGTCCTGCCGTGGAAACCACCTTCGAACGTGATGATCTCATGGGCGCCGTTACGATGCAGCGCGCCGTATTTCCGAGCCAGCTTGATGGCGCCTTCGTTGGCTTCCGCGCCCGAATTGGTGAAGAACACCTGGTCGAAGCAACTGTGATCGACCAACGCCTTTGCCAGCTTGAGGCTGGGTGCGTTGTAAAAAGCCGGGCTCGGCGTCAGCAGAAGCTTTGCCTGCTCCACGAGCGCTTCGACAACACATGGCGGCGAGTGGCCGAGGCAATTGACCGCCCACCCTTGTATGAAATCGAGATAACGCTTGCCGTCGTCATCCCACAGCCATGAACCTTCGCCTTTGACGAATACGGTCGAGGGGCGCGCCGTGATGTCCATCAATGCGTCGAACGGATGGGTGGCGATAGTCATGTCAGACTCCTGCAGTAGATTGGAAAAGCCGGTCAAAACGCGAGAAGGCCGCACTTTGCGGGTGCGGCCTTCTCGAAAAACGTTGCTGATTTTATCTGTTCAGCTCTGTCGTCGGACACGGCGCGACCCATCATCGTCGAACGAGCGACGACGGAAAGCTGCGCGAAGTTGGGTCCGGGTGAATGTCATGACGCGGCCATACAGCCGAAGTGCTGGCTCTGTCAAGAGCTGACGGTCAAAAGCCCGCGACGCTGCCGTGCAGATCGTATTGGTCCGCGCGCTCGATTTTCGCGGTGACGATCTCGCCGACGCGCAGCGGACGGTGGCTCGAGACATAGACCGCGCCATCGATCTGCGGCGCGTCCGCTTTCGAGCGGCCCTTCGATACGGTAGGGCCGACCTCGTCGATGATGATCTGCTGCCGGGTGCCGACCTTGCGCTTCAGGCGCCGTGCGGAAATCTTTTGCTGCCGCGCCATCAGCGCATTCCAGCGCTCCTGCTTGACGTCCTCAGGCACGGGATGACCGAGCGCGTTCGACGAAGCGCCTGCGACCGGTTCGTATTTGAAGCAGCCGACGCGATCGATCTCGGCTTCCTCGAGCCAGTCGAGCAAATACGCAAAATCGGAATCGGTTTCGCCTGGAAAGCCAACGATGAACGTGGAGCGCAGCGTAAGCTCAGGGCATTCCTCGCGCCATCTCTTGATCCGCGCCAAGGTTTTGTCCTGCGCTGCGGGGCGCTTCATCTGCTTGAGGATTTCCGGGCTCGCGTGCTGAAACGGAATATCGAGATAGGGCAAAATCTTGCCGTGCGTCATCAGGCCGATGACTTCATCGACATGCGGGTAGGGATAGACATATTGCAGCCGGACCCAGGCGCCGAATTCGCCGAGCTCGTTTGCCAGATCAAAAAACTTCGCGCGGACGTCACGGTCCTTCCACGGGCTCGCGGCATATTTCAAATCGACGCCATACGCCGACGTGTCCTGCGAGATGACCAGCAATTCCCTGACGCCGGCGCTGACCAGCTTCTCCGCCTCGCGCAGCACATCATTGGCCGGGCGCGACACCAGATCGCCGCGCAGCTTCGGGATGATGCAGAAGCTGCAGCGGTTATTGCAGCCTTCGGAAATCTTCAAATAGGCGTAATGCCGCGGCGTCAGCTTGATGCCCTGCGGCGGCACCAGATCGAGATGCGGATTGTGGACCGGCGGCAGCGCGCGATGTACCGCATCGAGCACGCTTTCATATTGCTGCGGTCCCGTGATCGACAGCACGCCGGGATAGGCTGCCTCGATCTGCTCGGGTTCCGCGCCCATGCAGCCGGTCACGATCACCTTGCCGTTCTCGGCCATCGCTTCGCCGATGGCGCCGAGCGATTCCTGTTTGGCGCTGTCGAGAAAGCCGCAGGTGTTGACGATGACGAGATCGGCGCCATCGTGCTTGCGCGCCAGTTCGTAGCCTTCCGCGCGCAGCCGTGTAATGATGCGCTCGGAATCCACCAGCGCCTTGGGGCAACCGAGTGAGACAAAGCTGACTTTGGGCGCGGCGGCCTGTTGCATGTTCGATCTGCCTGATTGATCGGCAGGAGCTAGTCCCAATTGCCCATAATTACAAGGCTTTGAGCAGGCTTCCGGCGTGCTATGGATATTTTGCCGGAATGCGAGTGATCGATGACCGCCGAGTCGTCCCCTAAAATCGTGATTGTCGATGAAAGCCCGATCCGCGCCGCGATCCTCGAGGAGGGATTGCGGGAGGCTGGCTTTACCGGCGTCGTCCATATCAGCGAAATGCAGAGTTTGCTGGCCCGGATCTATGCGCTCGATCCCGATGTCATCGTGATCGACCTTGCAAATCCCAGCCGCGACGTCCTGGAACAGATGTTCCAGGTCAGCCGCGCGGTGCGCCGGCCGATCGCGATGTTCGTTGATCAGAGCGATGCGGCATCAATTCAGGCTTCCGTCGATGCCGGCGTTTCGGCCTATATCGTCGACGGATTGAAAAAAGAACGGCTCAAGCCGATCCTCGACCTCTGCATTTCGCGATTCAACGCGTTCGCCAAGCTTCAGGACGAACTCGACCGCGCCAAATCCGCGCTTGAAGACCGCAAGGTGATCGATCGCGCCAAGGGAATCCTGATGAAACTGAAGGGCCTGACCGAAGATGAGGCCTATGTGCTGCTTCGATCGACGGCGATGCGCGAGAAAAAGAAGATCGGCGAGATCGCACAGTCGATCCTGACCGCGTCGGAGTTGCTGAAATGACCAAACCTCTTCGCATAGGCTTCATTCCGCTGGTCGATGCCGCTGCCCTGATCGTCGCCGTCGACAAGGGATTTGCCGCGGCCGAAGGGCTGGATGTCACGTTGGTGCGTGAAGTGTCGTGGTCGAATGTTCGCGACAAGCTCAATATCGGCATGTTCGACGCCGCTCATTTGCTGGCGCCGGTCGCGATCGCCTCGAGCCTCGGGCTCGGACACGTCAAGGTGCCGATCGTGGCGCCGTTCAATCTCGGACTCAACGGCAACGCGATCACGGTGTCGCCGGCGTTGCATGCGGCGATCATGCGCGAGATATCAGGCGATCCGTTCGATCCCATGGCCACCGCGCTGGCGCTGTCGCGCGTCGTCGCCGCGCGGCGCAGGAGCAGCGCGGAACCCCTGACCTTCGGCATGACCTTTCCATTTTCGACCCACAATTATCAGCTGCGGTTCTGGATGGCCGCCGGCGGCGTCGATCCTGACGAGGACGTTCGTCTCGTGGTGCTGCCGCCGCCTTTCATGGTGGACAGCCTGGCCAGCGGTCAGGTCGATGCGTTCTGTGTCGGCGCGCCCTGGAATTCGATCGCGGTCGATCTGGGCCTCGGCCATATCCTGCATTTCGTCTCGGACATCCTGGTGCGCGCGGCGGAAAAGGTGCTCGCCATCAGGCAGAGTTGGTCGGAGAAAAATCCGGAAGTGGTTGCCGCGCTGATCCGGGCTGCATTTCGCGCCACTGAATTCATCGAGGATCCCGGCAATCGTGCTGAAGCCGCGCGTATTCTGGCGCAACCGGAGCGGATCGGCGTGGATGCGGAGGTTATTCAGCGCACGCTGGACGGCCGCCTCAAGATTTCGCCTGACGGAACCATGCGCGAAAGCAGCCGCTATCTGCTGGTGGGGCGGGAAGGCGCGGCACGGCCGGAGCCTGTGCAGGCTGCCTGGCTCTATGCGCAGATGGTCCGCTGGGGACAGGCCTCGATCAGCCCTGAAGCGCTCAGGATCGCACAGGCGGTGTTCAGGCCGGACCTTTACGACGCGGCGCTGGGCCGTGAAGGGAAGCCCGTAGACGCGTCCGAAGCGGTGGGTGCCTTCGCCGGTCCGGCGTTCCACGCCAACGATATTGCGGGGCATCTGGCAGCGTTCAAAATCGGGCGCCGCAAATCCTGAGACCGAGGCCTGGTGCGATGCTGAGCATTCTTCCCGACAGGCTAATTTTTAGGCTAGTTGCTCGAAATTAGCGGCGAATGATCGTCGCCGGTTCCAAATCAATCATGTAGGTCGTTGATTTCATATCATATTCCATAAGACCTGGGATGGCACACAACTTGAATGTTGCAGTGCAGCCAGCCGCCATAGATGCCCGCTGGCTTACGTCCAAGATGGATTTCCGCAGCAACGAGGCTGGTCGGACCGCACCTTCGAAATTGAACCGGCGCTTCCTCGCCGACCGATTTCAGAGCGGTCACATTCCGTTTCCCGTTGACGCCACTGGTCGTGGCCGCAGGAGCTTCGTCGCGCACCATGAAAATCGAAACCCTCTCAGTCGACTTTACCGACGAGCAGAAACGCTACCTCGAAGGTTTTACGACCGGCCTGCAGATCAGCCGGGTCGGGCGCGGCCTCGGTGGCGCGGCCGCCGGCAAAACCAACGCCGAGCCGATCGGACCCGATGCCGCGCACTTCAGAGCGCAGGACAAGGTGATCGCGTCGGGCAAGAAACTCGCGGACCAGGAGAAATTCAAACGCGAAGAGCATCCGTTCGATGCTTATCCGCGGCTCAAGGAGCAGGCGCTGACCAACGCGCCGCCGTCCACGGCGGATAATTTTCGCTGGCGCTATTACGGCCTGTTCTATGTCGCGCCGGCACAGGATTCCTACATGTGCCGCTTGAGGATTCCGAACGGCATCCTCAAGCATTGGCAGTTTGCCGGCATGGCCGATCTCGCTGAGCGCCTGTGCGGGCCGTTTTGCCATGTGACGACGCGGGCAAATCTGCAGGTGCGGGAAATCCCGCCGAAGCACGCCGTGGCGTTGATCGAGGGCATTCAGGATCTCGGCCTGTGCTCACGTGGCTCCGGCGCCGACAACATCCGCAACGTCACGGGCACGCCGACGGCCGGGATCGATCCGCAGGAACTGCTCGACACCCGCGAATATGCCCGCGAATGGCATTACCACATTCTCAACGACCGCTCGCTGGCGGGCCTGCCGCGCAAGTTCAACGTCGCGTTCGATGGTGCCGGCAAGATCGCGGTGCTCGAAGACACCAACGACATCGCCTTCGCGGCCGTCGAAGTAAAGGACGGTTTTGGCGTCGAACCCGGTATCTGGTTTCGCTTAGGCATTGGCGGCATCACCGGCCACAAGGATTTTGCGAAAGAGACCGGCATCATCGTCAAGCCGGCAGACGCGACTAAAGTGGCCGACGCCATTGTCCGCGTGTTCATCGACCTCGGCGACCGCACCAACCGGCTCAAGGCACGGTTGAAATATGTCATCGACGGCATGGGCATGGAGAAGTTCCTCGTT
Source organism: Bradyrhizobium sp. (assembly GCA_028290305.1). The sequence continues at coordinate 32,131 of JAQGKC010000109.1, read as the reverse complement.
CTGGTCGGGGAAAAGCTCGGCCATGCCTTGACGCGCGTGCCGCCAGAGGCGCTTGCGCCGCGCAGGGCTTTCGACCGCATGGCGCATATCGGTGTGGTCAAGCAGAAGCAGGCCGGCTTTAACTGGATCGGCGTGTCGCTGCCGCTTGGGAAAGTGACCTGCGAGCAGATGCGGGGCCTCGCAAAGATCGCCCGGGATCTCGGCGACGGCGATATCCGCCTTACGGTCTGGCAGAACCTGTTGATACCAGGCGTGCGGGACGAGAATGTCGGACTTGCGGTCGCGGCCATCGAAGCCATCGGGCTCGCGGTCAAGGCGTCGCAAATCCGCGCCGGGCTAATCGCCTGCACCGGCAATGCCGGCTGCAAGTTCGCGGCGTCCGATACCAAGCGCCATGCCGCCGAGATCGGCGACTGGTGCGAGCCACGCGTTGACATCGACACTCCGCTCAACATCCATCTCACCGGCTGTCACCACTCCTGCGCGCAGCACTACATCAGCGATATCGGCTTGATCGCCGCCAAAGTGCCTGTTGGCGAGGAGGACGACACCGTCGAGGGCTATCATCTGTTCGCGGGTGGAGGGTTCGGGCCGAATGCCGATCTCGGGCAGGAGGTTTACCACGACCTCAAAGCCGAGGACGCGCCAAAGACCGTCGAGAGGCTGTTGAAAGCCTATCTGTCGCATCGTGCATCACCTGATGAAACCTTCCTCGCATTTGCGCGCCGCCATGATGGTGAAACGCTGCGCAAACTCGCTGACGCCGAGGTCTCCTCATGAACCAGATGACGCCTCCACCAAAAATTGAAATCATTCCTCCCAGCGCGCCGTTTTCCGAAGCGCAGCGCTCCTGGCTGAACGGCTTCTTTGCCGGGCTTCTCTCGACAGATGGTCCCGCACCGTTGTCGGCAGAGCAGGGCGCCGCTGTTTTGCAAGGACCCGCGGGCGATGGCGATGACGGCGAAGCGCCCTGGCACGACCAGACCATGCCGATTGCCGATCGCATGAAGCTTGCCGAGGGCCGCCCGATGCGGCGACGGATGATGGCGGCGATGGCGCAGCAGGATTGCGGACAATGCGGCTATAACTGCAACGACTATTCCGACGCGATCGCGAGCAAGGCTGAACCGCGTCTCAATTTGTGTGTCCCCGGCGGCAAGGAAACCGCCCGGATGCTGAAGAGGCTGAACGAGGAGTTGGAAAAGGCACCGGCAGCCTCATTGGGTCCATCCGCGCCTGTCGCGGCGGCGCCGACGATCACCGCGGAGCCAGGGCGTTCGCGCGACAATCCGGTGCCGGCAACCTTCGTGTCGCGCCGCTTGCTGAACAAGACCGGATCGGAAAAGGAAACCTGGCATATCGATTTCGACCTCAGCGGTTGCGGCCTCGATTACGTCGTCGGCGACTCCTTCGGCATCTTCGCCCGCAACGATCTCGGCCATGTCGATCAGATCATCGCCTTGCTCGGCGCGTCGCATACGACAGAAGTGAACAGCAAGACGCTGCGCGACGTATTGACCGACGATGTTTCGCTGGCGCCTGCACCGGATACGCTGTTCGAACTGCTCTCGTTTATTACCGGCGGCGCGCAGCGCGAGAAAGCGCGCGCGCTGGCACAGGGCGAGGATCCCGATGGCGACGCCGCGACGCTGGACGTGATGGCGGCGCTGCAAAAATTTTCCGGCGTGCGTCCGCATCCAGAAGCGTTTGTCGAAGCGCTGGAGCCGCTGCAACCGCGGCTCTATTCGATCTCGTCGTCGCACAATGCGACACCTGGCAAGCTGTCGCTGACGGTGGATTGCGTGCGCTACGTCATCGGCAAGCGCAAGCGCCTAGGGCTCGCTTCGATCTTCCTGGCCGAACGCATCAATCCCGGCGACCAGGTGAAGGTCTATGTCCAGAAGGCGCATGGTTTTGCGCTGCCACAAGATCCGAATACGCCGATCATCATGATCGGGCCGGGCACCGGCGTCGCACCGTTCCGCGCGTTCCTGCACGATCGCCGCGCGACCGGCGCACCCGGCAAGAACTGGCTGTTCTTCGGTCATCAGCGCAGCCAAAGCGACTTCTTCTATGCCGACGAACTGAACGCCATGAAGACGTCGGGCCTGCTGACGCGGCTGTCGCTGGCGTGGTCGCGCGACGGCGACAAGAAATTCTACGTGCAGGATCGCATGCGCGAGGTCGGTCGCGAATTGTGGACGTGGCTCGCCGAAGGCGCGAACATCTACATCTGCGGTGATGCCAAACGAATGGCCAAGGATGTCGAGCGTGCGCTGGTCGATATCGTTGCACAGTTCGGCGCGCGGTCGACCGATGATGCCGTCAAATTTGTCGCGGAACTCAAGAAGGCGGGGCGGTTCCAGCAGGACGTGTACTGACACGGCACGGAACCGCTTCCAATCCGCTTCAAATTCGAGCGAATAAAATTCTCGTCTGTACCGAGGGCAGAGAATTTTCGACTGTGCCACGCACTGACAGAGCATCCGGCATCGCTATTTTCAAGGTCGTCTTGCTTCCCGCCGCGAACCGTACTCCACTCACGTCGATGCGGCGTTGGAGAACGACCATGCGCGAACTATCGGCGGAGGCCCGTCTGCACCTTTACGCGCGTTCCCTTTCGGGGCGAACCGCCAGAGGGTTTCACGCGGCCGCGCTCTATGGCGCATTCGCCATCATTGCGGCCGTGGTGTTCGGCACGCTGTCGGTTCATCCGTTCTGAGATCTTAGCGCGAAGCCGTGACGTTGTCCTGAGGTGCGAGCCCGACGGTGCACTTTCACCGTCTGCTTCGACGAGCCTCGAAGGATGATGATGTGGCTCATCCTTCGAGACGCGCGCGGAGCACGCTCCTCAGGATTCAGGATGACGTCTAAACCTTGAACGGCGCGACTTCAATCTTCGCATCCTTCAGCGCTTGTCTCACGCCGCGCGCGATATCGACCGCGCCGGGCGTGTCGCCGTGAATGCATACGGTGTCGGTGCGCATCTTGATGACTTTGCCCGTGACCGACACCACGGCGCCGTCCTGCACCATCCGCACTACGCGTTTTGCGATTTCGGATGCGTCGTGCAACACCGCGCCCGGTTTGCGGCGCGACACCAGCGAGCCGTCATCCTCATAGGCTCGGTCGGCAAATATCTCGTGCACCATCGGCAAATTGGCGGCTTCGCCCGCCTGCACCAGCCGCGAATTGGCGAGCACTACAAAAATCAGATTGGGATCGACCGCCTTGATCGCGGAGGCGATCGCCCGCGCGGTCGTGTCGTCCTCGCAGGCCACGTTCGATAGCGCACCATGCGCCTTGACGTGGGTGACCTTGTGACCGGCCATGGTCGCGATCGCCTGCAGCGCACCGATCTGGTAGGCCACCATATTTTCGATCTCGGAGGCTTTCATGCGCGGAAAGGGCCGGCGGCCAAAGCCGTGTAGGTCGCGGTAACCGGGATGTGCGCCGATGCTGACGCCGCGTGCCTTTGCAAGCTCGACGGTCTTGCGCATGGTGTCGGAATCGCCGGCATGAAAGCCGCAGGCGATGTTGACGGATGTGGCGAGTTCGATCATGGCGGCGTCATTGCCCATTTCCCATGCGCCAAATCCTTCGCCGAGATCGCAATTGAGATCGATTGTCATGGTGTTTTGTCCGCATGCGTGAGTGGATCTTTGGTTAGTCGTGCGCGAGTGCATCCGCCGATGGAACCTGCCATGTTCTGGCATCGACCGCGTTGACGGCGGCGCCGGCGACATTAGCATCTTGCAGCGCTTCGATGTTGAGATCAAAATTCTCGATATCCCTGATGCGATCGGGCAGGGCGCTCAGCATTTCCGCGAATTTCCGGGCCTCGAGCTGCGCCTCGGCCATGCCGATCGCCTTGAAATGGAAACCACGGCCGGCGGGGATCTGCGCAAACCGCCCGAAGTCGGCGGATATCACGGTCGCGATCTTGGGGTAGCCGCCGCTGGTGCCGCGGTCTGGCATCAACACGATGGGCTGGCCGTTGCCGGGCACCTGGATGCTGCCATTTACGGTACCGTCGGAGACGATGTTGTGACCGTGCAAATGTCTGATGACGGGGCCCTCGAGCCGGTACCCCATGCGATCGCTGGTCGCCGATATCTTCCACTCGCTGTCCAGGAACAGATTCTTGGCGTCACCGAATTCGTCATCCTGCGGACCCATCACGACCCGGATCGGTCCCTCCACAATGGCCGGAAGATCGATCCGGCGCTCGGCGGTCCCGCTCGCGTCCGCGGTCTGCAACTCATCGCCGGCCTGTAGCGGGCGCGGATAAGGACTGCCGAGACCGGCGCGCGCATTTACAGACAGGCTGCCGAACATCGGCTCGCCCTGAATGGCGCCTTCGATCGCGAGGTAGCTGAAGGAACCGCTGCGCGCAAAACCCAGTGTCAGGATCTCGCCATCCGCCAAAGTCATCGACGTATCTGATGCAACCGCGCGTCCGGAGATGTCGGCATTGCGCGGTGCTCCCGCGAGCGCAACGCGAACCGCGCCTTCGCGCGCGGTGAACGTGGCGCCGAACGGGCCGATTTCGATGGCGGCGGCGAAGGCTGGGTTTCCAACCAGACAATTCGCTGCGGCGAGCGCGAGCCGGTCCATCGCGCCACTTGGCGTCAGACCGTAGCGCTGGGCGCCATAGCGGCCGCCGTCCTGCACCGAACTCGCGGGGCCGATAGCTGATATGACGAGTTTGCTCATGAGGCCATCAACTCGGCGACGATCTCGCCGGCTTCCGCGGCGCGATCCTGTTCCGCGAAGGTTTTGGCATCGACCGCGGAAAACGTCACGCGGTCGCCGGGTTCCAGCAGGAAGATCGGATCGCGGTGCAGCTGATAGGTTCTGACCGCAGTCTGTCCAAGCAAATGCCAACCGCTCGGACCGGCGAGACATTGCACGCCGGTCTGTACACCGCCGATGGAGATCGTGCCGGCCGGTGTCAACAGCCGCGGGTTTTGCAGCCGCGGCATCTGCAGCGAATCCTCGAGGCCACTGAGATAGGACCATCCCGGCGTAAAACCGATCATGGCGACGCGGTAGTCGCCGGCGATATGGCGCGCCACGATATCGTCAGGCGTCGTCTTGAGCGTCTTGGCGACATCTTCAAGATCGATGCCATGCTCGCCGCCGTAAACCACGGGAATGCGCCAGCGCCGTGTGTTCGCGGCGGGCGGAACAGGCCGCTGCGCCAGCGGGATGAGCTTTTCGCTCAGCACGTCGAAGCCGATCTGCAGGGGATCGTAGTGCACCAGCAGGGATCGGTAAGTCGGCACCGTCTCGGTGACGCCCGCGATTGGTTCGCTTGCCAGCGTGCGATCCAGCGCCAGCACCCGCTGGTTTGCCGCGTCATCGATGGTGCGGCTGAACTCTACCGTGATGGCGCTGTCGCCACTTGGCAGAAGGCGGGGCGGGGAAAGCGTCGCGGCCATGGCCTCATGAACTCGTCGGCGGATACCAAGCTCTAACGTGTTTTGCGGCGAAGTGGAATTCGCTTCACGCAAATAAGCCTGCGAGTTCAATAAATTAATCAACGCACTCGTGATAAGACGCGGTTATTGCGCCATGCGATATAGCCGCCTGATCCCCGAGTTAGCGGCCACTTGACGCGATGCTCCCACCCCGCAAGATGCGCCCGCCGATCCATCCCCACCGGAGTTGCTTTTTCGATGTCCCTGACCCCCGAAGCGATCGCGACGCTTTCCCGCGTCTCCACCGCCACCATCACCACGGTTCTCCTCAAAAAGGGCCTGCGAAACGTCTGGCTCCGGGGCTCGCGTCCGCTGCGACCGGGACAGCCGCGGCTGGTCGGACCGGCCTTTACATTGCGCTTCGTGCCCGCGCGGGAGGACCTGGCGACGCCGGAATCCTGGTCATCGCCGATTTCGACCCGGACCGCGATCGAAGCCATGCCTGAAGGCTGCATCGCCGTGGTCGATGCCATGGGCATCACCGACGCCGGCATTTTCGGCGATATCCTGTGCGCGCGCATGGCCAAGCGTAAGGTAGCCGCGCTGGTGACCGACGGCGTCGTGCGCGATCTCGAAGGCGTGCTCGGCACCGGTTTGCCGGTGTGGTGCGACGGCTACGCAGCGCCCCCGTCGGTCGCGGGATTGACCTTCGTCGGCTGGGGCGAACCGATCGGCTGCGGCGGCGTTGCGATCTTTCCGGATGACATCATTGTCGCCGATCAGGATGGCGCCGTGGTGATTCCCAAGGCGTTTCTCGACCTCATTCTGGCTGAAGGGGCCGAGCAGGAGCGCATGGAAGCCTGGATCGTCGATCAGGTGAACAGCGGCGCGGCGTTGCCCGGCCTTTATCCCATGAACGCCGAGACCAAGGCGCGCTACGCGGCGCTGAAGAAATAATCAGGACGCGAATGACTGCGTTCGTCATTGAAGGAGGAACTCGATGGATATTCATCTCGCCGGTTCACGGCCGACACGCCGCGGACCCAAGGAGTATTTCACCGGTACGGTCTTGCAGGATCCGGTCATTGCAACCGAGGCTCCGGCACGGCTTGTTGCAACCCGCGTCTCGTTCGAGCCGGGCGCGCGGACGGCCTGGCATTCGCACCCCCTGGGCCAGACGTTGTATGTCATCTCCGGCGTCGGCCGGGTTCAGACCAAGGGCGGCCCGATCCGCGAGATCAAACCGGGAGATGTGATCTGGATTCCGCCGGGCGAAAAACATTGGCATGGCGGCTCGCCCGCCAATGGCATGACCCACCTCGCGATGCAGGAATCGCTGGACGGGAATTATGCGACCTGGATGGAGCACGTAACCGACGAGGAATATTCCGTTCCGGTCGGTTGATGTCGTGGGAAGTTGATCGTCATCCTCGCGTGGGAGCGTTGTCATCGCGGGTGGTGCGAGCCGCCTTCGGCGAGCCCGGAAGGATGATGGTGGCTCGCGGCAACGCTTAGATGCGCTGCGCCGTCCAGGTGCCGGAGCACATCGCACCGCGCCAGGTACCCGATCCTGACGTGGCGGTGAGGTGACCCGAGCCGACCGCTCGCTTCATCCCGCTGCTCAGGGTCACGCTGATGCTGCCGGCTTCCGCGACCCGGCCTGATGCGGTGACCATGGCATTGCTGGATGCGACCTGGCCGTTGTTGATGCCGATCGAGACACTGGTTCCGCTGGGGCAAGCAACGTTCTTCGACGCGATCTGAACATTCCATTCGCCATCAAAGGTCGCCGCCGCAGCAGGTGTGGCGGCTGACGCCCCGACGAGCAGCAGAATGCGGGCGGCGATTACTGTTTTGCGAAAGTGTTGCATGACGTTCCCCTTTGTTCCGGAGCCAACAACGTTTCACACTGGTTCGTCGGGGACTGTGATGGGTGTCACACCGGCGATTGTGAGGGCCATTTGGGATGAACCATGTCGGCTCACGGCTCGACATGATACGTCGCACGGCGATGCAAGGCTTCGCACTAACCCAGCAAAACCGCGTAAAAGCATCGCATGATTCCTTGGTTGCAAATCGATACGGCGCCGGTGCCTGGCGCAGACGTTGAACTTCGTCTGATGCGAAGGGGCGCCGAGTTCTCCATGAAGCTCGGCCAGAACGAACTGATGAACAGCCGCCTCAGCGGATCCGAGGAGGCGCTTGCGACACTCGCGTGCAGAAGAATCGAAGCGGTCGAGCGTCCCCATTTATTGATCGGCGGGTTGGGCATGGGGTTCACACTTCGTGCCGCGCTCGCGGTGTTGGGCACCGACGCGCGGATCGTGGTGGCCGAACTCGTACCCGCCGTCATCGCCTGGGCGCGCGGTCCCATGGCGGAGTTGTTTGGCGATAGTCTGACGGATCCGCGCGCGAGCATTCGCCAGGCGGACGTCGTCGATGTGATTCAATCTTCTCCGTCGGCGTTCGATGCCATCCTGCTCGATGTCGACAACGGCCCGGAAGGGCTCATCCGCAAAGCCAATGACGCACTTTACGATCTGAAGGGATTGAAAACCATCCGCCGGGCACTTCGGCCGGGCGGCGTCCTCGCGGTCTGGTCGTCGGGCCCGAACGCATCATTTTCGAAGCAGCTTCGCGCCGCCGGCTTCGATGTGAACGAGGTTGGCGTGCGCGCAACGACGAAGCGCAGCGGTGCGCACCATGTCATCTGGTTTGCGATCCGGGCACCCTAATTCAGTCGGCTCCAGGTCTGGCCGCCGCAGAACATGCCGCCGAAGGCGCAGCCCTGAACGCGCAGGGTGTCCGAGCCTCTCAGCGCGATCGTTGAATCATAGGTGCTGCCGGTGTTCGGGTCGAGAATGCGCCCGCTCCATTTGGCGTCCTTGCCGGGCTTCATGTTGATCAGAACCTGTTCGCCGTTCTGGTTCGACTTGGCGTCCACGGAATAACCGCAGAGATTGGTGCCGCATTGTTCGATCCGGACCTTGCCCTCTTTCTCCTCCGTCAGCCACACTCCGAGCGGAGTGTTTCCCGACTGGGCTGCCGGAGCGGCGGGGGCAGGGGTCTGCTGCTTTTGCACCGGCGCCGACACGGGAGCCGTCGCAACGACGGGCGCCGGCGCCGGTTTGGCGGCCGGTGTTGCGTCTTGCTGAACTTGCGGCGCGGGCGCGTTGGCCGGAAGCTGGACTGTAGCGGGGGTGTCCACCGGTGCGACATTCGCCGTGGCGGCTGAAGGATCAGGCGACGTGTTCGCCGGCGCGAGCGCGGGAGCAGTGGCCTGTTCGGTCGGCCCAGCGGTTGGGGCCGGCGCCTGCGGATCGACTTTCGCTTCCTGAGGCACTTGTTTGCGCGGACGGTCGCTGTCCTTGTCGTTATGCGAGCGCTTCCGCCGCCCGCTGTTATCGTAGACGCCGGGTATCGACACCGTTCCACGATCCGGATCGATACGAATGGTACGTCCGCCATAATCGAATGTGTATTGAGCCTGCGCGGCGCTGCTCGCCAGCAAAAACGCGGCGAGTGCGAGAAGCTTTTTCATCATGACCTCCTGCAGGTGAAATCCTGGTCCGACCCTACGTTTCGGCAGTTTCAGGCAACGTGATCTAGATCACTTTCAAAAGTATGAGTCGTGGATTATCGGCTTCGGTTCAATGTGCTTTCACCAGCAGTCTAATTTAGGACCGCGCGAGCGGTCAATTTCCGGGGAAACCCCAAGGAAATGCCGCTTAAATCCGCGGCGCGAGATTATTCAAACCAGGCGGCATAGATCTTCTTGAAGCTGCCGTCCTCAACGGCGATGTGCAACCACTGATCGACGAACGCCTTGAGGGCGGCGTCGCGCTGCAGCCAGTAGGCTTTCTCGGCAAAATCGAACGGCTTCTCCGGATGCACCGCGCAAAGCACGCCGGGGTGAAGCTTTTGCTGGTATCGCGTCTCCGATGCATCCGTCATCATCAGATCGGCATCGCCCTTGGCGATCTCGTCGAAAATCGTGACATTGTCATTGTAGGTTTTGATCTCGGCGTTCTTGATATTGGCGCGGGCAAATCGTTCGTTGGTACCGCCGGGATTGACGATCACGCGCGTGCCCGGCTTGTCGATCTCGGCAATGGTTTCGTATTTGCCCTTGTCGGCGCAACGCGCGATTGGGGTCTTGCCTTCGCGCATGACGGGGGAAGAGAACATTCCCTTTTTTTGGCGGTCGAGCGTGATCGAGATGCCACCCATCGCGATATCGAAATTGTCGGCCTCAAAATCTCTGGTCAGTTGCGGCCATGCGGTCTGAACATATTCGACCTTGACGCCGAGCGCCTTGCCCAGCGCCTCCGCCATATCGACGTCGAATCCCCGGAATTTCGAGGTCGCCTTGTCGAGATAGGTAAACGGCAAATAGTCGCCGGTCATGCCGACACGCAACGTTCCGCGTTTTATGATGTCGTCGAGGCGGGAGGGCTGCTGGGCATGCGCCGAAGTTACAATCAGGAAAAATGCAGCGAGGCAGGTCAGGATTCGAAACATCAGACTTCTCCGGAATCCGCATCCGGCATCAGCGAGTGCCCAGACCGTTTCGCGTGCCACAGGATATCGTGGCGATGCAAGCTTTCAACAACCATTGGAAAGAAATGGCTTGTCGCAAAACGAGGGGATAGACTTGCAACCAAATCCGGTAGGTTTTGCGCTGCGCGGGGGATCGCAACAGTGACTATCTCAATGTAAGATTCGTCGGTCGGCGTTTTCACTCAATTTCTGGGCAGTTTGTCCAACCTTCTTGATCATGCGGCAGCCTATGCCACGGCGCGAAAGATCGATCCCTCGATTTTGCTCCATGCGCGCCTCTATCCCAACATGTACAACCTCAAGCGCGAGGTCGGAGAAGCCAATCGTCATGCTGTGGTTGCCTGTGCATTGATGTCGGGCGTGGAGCCACCGGTATTTCCGGATACCGAGCCGGATATTCCCGAACTGAAGGCACGCATCGCCACCACGATCGGTTTCATAGGGAGCCTGCCTCCCGCCCTGATCGAAGGCGCCGCCAAAAAAGAAGTGGTTTTCACCTTTCGCAACGGCGCCCAGCGAAAATTCGTCGGCCAATCGCTGTTGCTCACTTTCAGCGTTCCGCAGTTCTTTTTTCACGTCACCACGGCTTACGACATCCTGCGCCATTGCGGGGTCGATATCGTCAAGAAGGATTTCCTGGGAACGCCAAGTCAGGGACCGCCAAGTCAGGGACCGCCAAGTCTGGGCGTTGCGTAGCAACTGCTTATATTTCGCCGTCGTCTTTCCGGACCAAATTCGCAGCCGCGCCTCGTCCGATCATTTCGCTTTTGAGTTGCTCGAAGCGGAGTTGCGCCTCGCTCTCGCGACCGTCGACGAACTTGATGGCGGCATCGTTGGTCATTGGCCCGCTGACGATCGGCGTGGAGTTTTCGCCAATCGTCTCATCGACGTAATATTCGCCATTGTCCTCACGGCGGACCGTCCATTTGAAACGGATCGCGGCCATCGGGCCGGGACCGACTTTCTGATAACCGTGAGCTTCAATCAGCTCAGGTGCGATGGGCTTTTCCTCGACCTCAACCGCTTCCGGCTCGCGATGAGGTTCCGGGTGATCCAGGATGCTGGCGATGGCCGCGAGCGCATGATCGGTCGGGTCACTTTGACTCAAAATGTTTCCTCCGAATATAAATTGGCTCCCAATATGAGGCCATCAGTAGGGAGATGAGTTCCGCTGCTGGCTCAATACTAGTACTTTCCCTCGAATGCGGCTGAGTTTTGTCGGCTTAGGCGCAAACTGGCGGCAATTTGCCCTTCCAGGGGCGCTCTTGCTCGAGTTGGGCCGCCAGACGAAACAACGTCGCCTCGTCGCCGAAACGCGCCGCGAACATCATGCCTAGCGGCAATCCGGCCCTGTTCCATGCCAGAGGCACCGACATGGATGGTTGGCCGGACATGTTGAACATGCTGGTGCCGGGTATATAGCGCCGCAGCAGCGGCATGATGTGCGACAGGTCTTCCGCCATCGAATTGAGCTCACCGATGCGCACCGGCGGCAAGCAAAGCGTCGGGCTTAGAAACACGTCGCAGGTCTCGAGAAAGATCGCCAGGCCGCGCGAAATCTGGAATGCACTGAGTTGTGCAGCCACATAGTCGGTCGCGCTCGTCTGTTGCGCGTTGTGCGCGCTCGCAAGCGTCAGGATCTCGAAATCGTGCGGCGTCATTTCGCGGCCGAAGCGCTGTTCGGCAAGCCGCACGCTCAGCGCTGTGTTGGCGCCCACAACGGTCGCCATCACGGCCGCCGGATCGGCGGCCAGGACGGGCGCTCGCTCCTCGACATCATGGCCGAGCCCAGCCAGCAGGCCGGCCACTTCCCGAACCGCTGCCGCGATCTCGGGATCGATGGCGTCGCCATAGGGCGACTTGTCGGTAAAGGCGATGCGCAGCCGTCCGGGATCGCGGCCGACCTCCTGTGCGAAAGGCCGCTCCGGCGGCGGCGCGACGTATGGGCTCGATGCCTCAGGTCCGTGAACGGCGTCGAGCATGACAGCACTGTCGCGCACGCTGATACTCACGACATGGCCGCAGGAAAATCCGCCCCAGCCTTCACCGCGGTCGGGACCGAGCGGATTGCGCGCGCGGGTCGGTTTCAATCCAAACACGCCGGATGCGGAAGCCGGAATACGAATCGAGCCGCCCCCGTCGCTGGCGTGTGCGACGGGAAGAATCCGCGCGGCGACGGCTGCTCCCGCGCCGCCGGACGACCCTCCTGACGAGTGCGCGAGATTCCAGGGGTTTCGGGTCGGGCCGAACAGGCGGGACTCGGTGGTCGGCAACAAACCGAATTCGGGGCTGGCGCTTTTTCCGAAGATGGTGACGCCGGCATCGAGGAAACGCTGGGCGAGGGTGCCGGTATGGTCGGCCACATTGTCCTTGTAGACGCTTGCACCCGAAGTGGTCCGCGTGCCCTCAAGGCCCTCCAGATCCTTCAGCAGAAACGGCACGCCGGTGAAGGGGCCATCCGGAAGTCCGTTGTCGATTTGCCGCCGGGCATAGTCGTAATGTTTCACGACCACCGCGTTGATCTCCGGGTCGACCTTGGCGGCGCGGGCGATCGCTTCGTCCAGCAACTCCGCGGCACTGACCTGCTTTTTGCGAACGAGGTCGGCGAGGCCTACACCGTCATAGTCGCCGTATTCCCTAAAGGCCATATCGATACCCACGATGCCGGAGTGCTGTTGGGTTCAGTTCATCGGCGAAAGCCGCAAACCGCCGCGCCCGGATCAGCCGAGCACGTCCTGATTGATGACGTTCTGGCGGATCGGTTCGCCGTCGAGCGCGCTTAGGATATTGCGCGCGGTTTGCACGCTCATGCGATCGACGGCTTCCCGTGTGACTCCCGCCACATGCGGCGCGATGATGACGTTGGGAAGCTCGAACAGCGAATGGCCTGATGGCGGCGGTTCCTGCTCGAAAACATCGAGACCGGCGCCGGCGAGCTTGCCGGACACCAGTGCGTCATACAGCGCCGCTTCTTCGACAATTCCACCGCGCGCAGTGTTGATCAGATAGGCCGTCGCCTTCATGCGCTTCAACCGCGCCGCGTTGAACATCCCGACCGTCTCCGATGTTTTCGGGCAGTGGACGCTGACAAAATCGGCACGCGGCAGCGCCGCATCAAGATCGGCAACCGGCTCGCAGCCCGCCGCCGCGATCTCGGCGGCGGATTTATAGGGGTCGTAGACCAGAACGTTCATTTCCATGGCCAGGCAGCGTTTGGCCGTGCGTGTGCCGATCCGGCCGAAGCCGACAATCAACACCGTTTTGCCGAACAAATCGTAGGGCAGTTTACCGAGCCGGGTACCCCACTGTCCGTCCTTCACCAGCGCATGCATCTCGACGGCGCGCTTGGCCAGCGTCAGCATCATGAACAACGCCTGTTCCGCGACAGATGGAGAATTGGCGGTACCCGCCACCATCAGCGGAACACTACGGCGGCTCAGAGCCGGGACGTCGACGGCGTCGTAGCCGACGCCGATCCGGGTCACCACCTTCATGTCCTTTGAAGCCTCGAGTTCCGGCTCGCCGAAGCGGGTGGCGCCGAGCGCCACGCCATGAACCGGCGCCTGCTCCTTGAGCAGGGCCTCGAAATCTCGGGCGGAGATCATATTGGGAAATTCAACGATTTCGATGTCGTCCCGCTCCCTGAGCAGTGCTCGTCCCGGCTGTGACATCGATTCAGTGACGAAAATTTTCTTCTTGTTGGTCGCCATTCCCAGTTCCTTGCCAGCCCCTTGGCTTTTTCTTGTTGTGCGACCGTCAAATGACGACGCCAGTGACCTCATTTAGCAGGTGCATATTGTTGAGGTCCACTGCCAATCGGAGCGGCCCGCCATCGCGGGCGCCGGCATTGGGATTAACCCGCCCGCAGATTTGCGCCCCTTCGAGCGTGAAATAAATCAGCGTCTCCATGCCCATCGGTTCGGTGACGTCCAGCACGGTGTCGAAAGCCTCAATTCCCGGCTCCGGATGGGCCTTCGCTTCCGCGATATGTTCCGGCCGTAGCCCGAGCAGCAACTTCTCGTTTCGTGCGACGCTTTGATATCTCGCGGCGCGACCCGCCGGCAGCGGAAAGGCGATGCGGTCGGTCAGCCGGATGTGCAGTTTGCCGGCAACGTCCTCGAGCCGGCAGGGCATGAAATTCATCGCGGGCGAGCCGATGAACCCGGCGACAAAGCGCGTGGCCGGCTTGTGATAGAGATCGTTGGGCGTTCCGATCTGTTCAATGCGGCCGTGATTCATGACCACGACCCTGTCGGCAAGTGTCATTGCTTCAACCTGATCGTGGGTGACGTAAACCGTTGTGGTGCGGACTTTCTGATGCACTTTCTTGATTTCGATCCGCATCTGCACCCGAAGCTTGGCGTCGAGGTTGGACAGCGGTTCGTCGAACAGAAAAACCTTGGGATTGCGAACAATGGCGCGGCCCATCGCGACACGCTGGCGCTGGCCGCCCGACAATTGCTTCGGCTTGCGATCGACAAGTTCGACGATATCAAGCATGCGCGCGGCTTCATCGATCCGCGTCTTGATCTCGGCTTTGGGATAGCGTTTCAGTCGCAGCCCGAACGACATGTTTTCCGCGACCGTCATATGCGGATAAAGCGCGTAATTCTGAAACACCATCGCGATGTCTCGGTCTTTTGGCGGGACGTCGTTGACGACGTCGCCTCCGATCATGATATCGCCGTCGGTGATATCCTCGAGGCCTGCGATCATCCGCAGCGTGGTCGATTTTCCACAACCGGACGGCCCCACCAGCACGACAAACTCATGGTCGGCGATGTCGAGATCGATGCCGCGCACCGCCTCGACTTCATCATAGCGCTTGATTACCTTACGCAACGTAACGTCAGCCATGAGCATCAACCCTTTGTCGCGCCGGCGGTTAGGCCGGCGATGTAATAGTCCATCAGGAAGGCGTAGATGATGAGCGGCGGCGCGGCGCCGAGCAGGGCGCCGGTCATGATCTGTCCCCAGTTGAACACGTCACCCTTGATCAGGGTGGTGATGATCCCGACCGGCAGCACCAGTTGATCCGTCGACGTCGTAAAAACCAGCGGATAGAGAAATTGTGCCCACGAGACCGTGAAGGCGAAGATGGTTGCGGCGATCAAGCCGGGCAGGGCGACCGGAATAAAGATGCGCGTCAGCGTCTGGAACCATGACGCGCCGTCGATGATCGCGGCCTCGTCGAGCTCTTTCGGGATCGATGCGAAGTAGCCGATCATGATCCAGGTGCAGAACGGTACCGTGAGCGTCGGATAGACGATCACGAGCACGTACCATTTGTTGATGAGCTGGATCCCGGTCAGATCGCCGAACACCGCGAACATCTTGAAGAGAGGTAGAAACAACAGCGAGTCTGGAATGAGATAGGTCAGAAACACACCGGTCGCGAGTGTTGCGGAGCCCCAGAACCGCATCCGCGCCAGGGCAAAAGCGGCGGGCACACTGATCAGCATGGTGATGGTCACCACGAGGATCGAGACGAATGCCGAGTTCCGGAAGAACGTCAGGAACTGGTTCGAGGTCAGCAGTTTGACGTAATTCTCCAGCGTCGGATGAAACACCCACCAGGGATTGGTCGCCGCGGAAATCTCGACGCTGCTCTTGAGCGACGTGATCAGCATGTAAAGCGGCGGCACCAGCGAGAAGATCGCAAACAGGATGAGGAAGAAGTACGACCATCGCAGCGCCCAGGTGCGGTCGCGGCTCATACTGCCATATTTGACCGTGCGGGTCGGCGACGCCTTGTCGATCACCAGGGTGCTTGTCATCAGGCTTCGTTCCCGCGTTTGTTGATGTCGCGCAGGATAAAGATCGCCGCGACCGCGAGGATCGGCACCATGAATAGCGAGACGCTGGCGCCTAGCGGAATATCGCTGCCTTCGATACCGACCCTGAATGCCCAGGTCGCGAAGATGTGGGTATGGTCGAGCGGGCCACCGGACGTGAGGATGCGCACGATATCGAAATTCGCGAAGGTCACGATCAGCGAAAACAGCGTCGTGATCGCGATGATGTTGCGCATCATCGGCAGCGTCACATACCAGATGCGTTGCCACCAATTGGCGCCGTCGATGGCCGCGGCTTCATAAAGCTGATCGGGCACCGATTTCAGCGACGCCAGATACATGATCATGAAGAACGGGGCGCCGTACCAGACGTTGACCAGAATAACCGAGAAACGGGCCCAGTCGGGGTCGCCGGTCCATGCGATTGGCCCGATGCCGAAAAACGACAGCGTATAGTTAAAGGCGCTGTACGATGGATCGAACAGCCACAACCATGCCAGCGTGCTCATCGCTGGCGGGATCACCCATGGCACCAGCAGCATTCCCCGCCACTTGCGTTGCCCCTTCGCGGGAATGTTGTGGACGAAGTGTGCGACGATGAAGCCGATCAGCGCCTTGAATATGACGGCCGAGATCGCAAAGATGCACGACTGCTTCACCACCAGCCAGAAGGTTTCGCGCTTGAACAGGAACTCGAAATTGCCGAAGCCGACGAAGCGCTGCATCGACTTGTTCAGGGTTGCGAGATGCAGGGAATAGAACGCCGGATAGATCACCAGAATTCCCACCAAGAGAATCAGCGGCAGCGTCATCAGAAAGGCCGCGGTCGACTTGCGCTTGAGCGCGGCGTGCAGACCGGAACGTTTGCGCAGCGCGCGCGTCGGAACAACGCGGTTCGGTTGAAATGTGACGTCAACCATGGTGCATCTTCCTCGCCAGTTTTATTTAAGGAGACCCGGTATCCGGCGACGTTGTCCGGACCGATGAGCGTGAAGTCGACGATTAAGAGTTGCCGCGCCTCGCGTCGACACAGACGATCGTTGCGAATGCAGGCCGCAGCGACCACTGCCGCTGCGGCAAATTCCTTCGCGTCAGCTCCGCATGTAGCCTTCGCACTCCCCTTCCGCCCAGGCCAGCGTCTTTTCCATCGCTTCGCCCTGATAGTATCGCACGCACATTTTTGTCAGGACGGCTTGTGCGTAGATCTGTTGCGCGACCTTTGGAGGCGCGGGCGAGGCTGCGATCGACAGCGTTTGATGCTTGTACGGATTTGGATAGTGGAAGAGCGTCCCCTTCGGCGGACCTTCCTCAGCCCATGTCTTGAAGCTCGTTAGTTTCTCGAACGCCGGCAGGTCGTAGCCACCGCTGGCGGCAACAAGCCTTTCAACCGACTCCGGTTGCGACAGATGGACCAGCAGGCTCTTGGCGGCTTCCTTGTTCTTGGAGAAGTTCCACGTGGTCCAGAAGAAGGGCAGGAACGGCGCAAACCGGCCTTTCGGTCCTGACGGGAAGCCATGAGTCCAGCATTGCTCCGCAACCTGCGGCGCATCGCGCTTGGCGACCGCCCAGGCGCTCGGCGGATTCATGATCATCGCGCCGCGGCCGGAGACCAGCCACTTGTTGTTCGATGCGTCGTCCCACGCCGTCACATCTGGCGGCAGGAAAGCCATCAGTTTCTTGTAGAATTCGAGCGCTTGCCGCACCGCATCGGTCTTGACGGTCAGGTTGCTTTTGGCATCGACGAGCTGCGCGCCAAACGCCTGGAAAAACGCGCCGGCGGTATCCACCGAGTCGGATGTCTCGCCTAACCCGATGCCGAAGGGAACGCCGCCTTTATGGCACGCCTCTGCCGCCTTCAGGAATGTGTCGGTCGTCCAGTTGTCGGCTTTCGGAGGGCTGCCCGCCGGATACATCTCCTGGACGTCGATGTTGGCGAATTTTTTCATCAGGTCGATGCGGGAGCAGGGGCCCTTGATCTGACTGCCGATGCAGGCGGGAACGCCGAGCCACTTGCCGTCCAACTGGCCGAGATACTGCACCGTCCCGTTGACCGCACCGTTCTGCTTGATCAACGGCTCCATGATATCGTTGACGGGTTCCAGCAGATCGGAATTCGCGTGGGGCCACCATGTCGGCATCGCCAGGATATCGTGGCCGGATTTCGCCTGAGCCTCTGCGGCGATGGTCACGAGATTCTTGTTGCCCTGGCTCGTGATGTAGTCGATCGAAACTTCGACCTTCTCCTTGGCGGCCCATTCATTGACGAGATCGGTACTGGCCTTGTTGGCTCCGGGCACCCAGTGATCCCAAAAGCCCATCGTGAGTTTGCCGGCGGCGTGAGCTGTTCGCATATAGGGCGCTG
Source organism: Bradyrhizobium sp. (assembly GCA_028290305.1). The sequence continues at coordinate 13,991 of JAQGKC010000109.1, read as the reverse complement.
ATATCAGCGCTGCGGATGATAGTGCAGTGGCAGCTACGAATTGTCGTCGAGAAAGCTTCTTCCGTGACATGGTGTTCCCCTCCCAAGGTTTACCAACCGTCGTCAGATAGAAATCCCGTTTTTATTTTTTTCTTCGCCGCCGGGCAGGCCCGAAATGGCGCTGCGAGGCGCTGCGGAGATTTCGTTGTGACGATCAGAGCAGAATTGCGGGCGTCTGTCGAGAAATCCGGTGACTCGGGTTCTAGAACTTACGTTGCGGTCAAGCGACAGGGGAATTCCTTAGCCCGCCGCCTGATCATGCAAGCCGGCGAGGTGTCGTCGAAAAATACTGCGCTGCACATGCCGCGCGCACGGTACGGTTCGCGGGGTGTGTAATTGCGTCGCAGGTTCGATCTCAGCCGACTCACCGCGCTCGTGCGTCGGCGTTTCCTTCATCTGAACAGCACGGCGCGACGGTAGACTCGCTCGGTGCGAAAACGATATTGTCTGTCCGTCAGATGCGTATCCCCCCGAAATTACTCACCCCTCTCGATCGACCATGGAGACCAAATAATGATGAGCCGGACACCGACCGCGCTTGCCCAGTTCAGATTGCCTTTCGCGATTGGGGCAGTCGTCCTGACGTTTCTTGGCGCAGCCTCGGCGATCCATGCGCAAGGACTGGTTCAAGGCGTTCAACAGGGAGCGCAGGCGGGCAACAAAGCGGCCGGACCGGTCGGCGGCGTATTGGGCGGCGCGATTGGCGGGGTGGTCGGGGTGTTTACCGGCGTGCTCGGCGTCGGAAAGAATGAACAAGCGCCCGCGGCGAACGGGACGAAACAAGCCGGCTCCACCAAAGCGGCCAAGGGAGCCAAAGGTGCGAAGGGCACCAAGCAAGCGGTGCTGACCCAGCAAGGCGAGCCGCAACTGAGCGCCGAGCAGATCGTCGCCAACAGCGATGCGAATATCGATCGGATCAAGACCGAGTTGAATCTCACGCCCGAGCAGGAGAAGAACTGGACCGCGTTCAACAGCGCGATGCACTACCTCGGTCATAACGGCGCCGATCGTCTCAACCTGAGAATTGCACGCGCGAAGCGTGACCCGCCCGACGACATCATTGAGCAGATGCGCAACGAAGCGCAGTTTCTGAACGACCGAGCGGTGGATCAGCGCAATGTCGCCGATGCCGCTGAGCCGTTATTCGCCAGCCTCGACGACAAGCAAAAAGCCATCTTCATCGAGGAGATGGTACGCTTGAGTCATGAGCGAGGGCTCGACTAGACCGCAACAGCCCGATGCGACCGGCCGCGCGAATAGCCGGGCGCACACGCTTTGGGCTGATTTAAAGTTACGGCCAGGGACGAACCCGGCCGTAACGAAACAACGAAGACGCTGGATATAGCTCTATGACGCGGGGAAATTCAGCTCCACGCCGACGCCGTCGGGATCGTAGAGGAAGAACTGCGTGTCGCCGGTACGCGGAACGATACTCTCGCGGAATTTCACGTCCTTCGATTGCAGCCGCTTGCGCACCTCATCGGCATCGGTCGCCGCAAAGGCGATATGGTCGAGGCGACCGGTGTCCTCGTACTTCTTCTCTGTCCCGCGCACCACGATGCCTTCGCGCGACTTGCGCGTGCCCATCAGATGCACGGTCGCGACGCCGCCGGAATAGAGCCAGTAACCCGGGAAGTCGAGCGGCGGACGATCGCCGTTCTGTAGCCCCAGCACGTCGCAGTAGAAGTCCTTGGTGCGTTCCAGATCAGAGGGTTCAATCGTGTAATGTTGCAGTCCGCCGAGTGGCATAGTGTTTTCTCCTTAGACGAAGGTTAAGTCGGTATCGGCGCCCATCATCCAGGCCCCGACGGTTTCAAAATGGCTGAGCCGGCCCTGTAACTGCTGGGTCACGGTGTGGATGTCGCGGAAGCGACGCTCCAGCGGATGGTTCTCGAAGATCGCTGTGGTGCCCGCGGCATTATAGGCGAAGTCGACGGCCTCGCGCGCCTTGTGGATGGCGTGGGTAGCAGCCATGCGGATAGTGACGCGTTGCTCGACCGTGATGGTCGTTCCAGCTGAGAGGTTCTTCCAGGTGTCGGCCATCGACTGCAGCACGAAGCCGCGTGCGGCGCGCAAATGGACTTCGGCCTGGGCGAGGTTGGACTGGACCACGGCATTGTCGCGCAGCGGGCTCTTTTGGCCGCGCGGCACCTTGTTGCGTGCGATATCGATAAAGCTGTCGAGCGCGCCGCGGGCAATACCACAGGCGACGCCCGCGAAGCCGACCTGATAGCAGGTGCCGGAGCCCATGCGATAGAGCGGGCCGCTCTCGCGGCACTCCTGGTCGAATTCGCGGGTGATCGAATGATCGGATCGAACGAAGAGGTCGTTCAGCGCAAACTGGTCGCTGGCGGTGCCGCGCAGGCCGACCGTGTTCCAGATGTCGGTCCACTGCACGTCCTCGGTGCGTACCAGCATGGTACGTTCCTGTTGAGCGCCGTTGGCGTCCAGTCTGGGCGAGCCGTCGGCTTGGTAGATCGGGCAATGGGCGCCGAGCCAGGTCGCATGGCGTCCACCCGAAGCGAAGGCCCAGACGCCCGTGACCTTGTAGCCGCCATCGCGCTCGATCGCCCTGACCTTGGGGCCGGGTCCCCAGGCCAGAACCGCACGCGGATCGTTGCCGAAGATCGCATGCGCCACCGGCAGGTCGAGATAGGCCGCCGACATCGCACAGCCGCCGGCCTGGCTCAGGCACCAGGCGGTCGACGCATCGGCGCGGGCGATGGTCTCGATCACGTGGAAGAAGGTCATGGGATCGGTCTCGATCCCATTGGACGAGCGCGGCAGCAAGAGGCGGAACAGCCCCGCCTCATGGAGTTTGTCGAGCAGGGCCGGTGGCAACCGGCGCGTGCTCTCGATTTCTTTCGAAGCTGCACCGACCGCCGGGCGGACGGCCTCGGCGCGTGAGATCACGGCCGGGTCGCCCACGAGGTCAGCGGATGTCGCAGTGAGTGTGTCCAAGGTCATCGTATTCACGGTTATGCTCGCCGAACCGCTGTGGTGGCCGTGGCCGTGGAAATGCCAGCCGTTTCGGCAAGCTCCCTGTCGATTTGTTCGATCGACTTGCCCCTCGTTTCAAGTCCGAAGAAGTAATACACCGCCCCAGCCATCAGGAACCAACAGCCGAGATAGATAAAGGCCAGCGGAATCTCCGGTAACGGCACGTCGGGCTTGAGGTAGTTGCCAGAGCCTACGATCAGCGCCAGACCCACCGGTCCGATGATCTTTCCAATACCGCCAAAGCCATAGGCCGAGCCCATCCCGGAAGTTCTAAGGTGCGAGGGCCAGATCTCCGCAGCATAAGGTCCGACGATGGCAAAGCCGCCATCGGCGAAGAAGTAGCCGACCGCCAGGATCAGCCAGAAGCCCGACACGCCCATGATCGTGGTGTCGTAATTGTAGCCCGCGATGATGGTGAGGACGCCTGCGCCAAAGCCCAGCAGGCCGCCCGCATTGCGCCGTCCCATCCACTCCGAGAAGAAGGCGAAGGAGACGCGCCCTATGAAACCGAAGACGGTCAGCAGGATCATCATCTTGGCGGCTTCCTGCGGCGTGACCTTGAGCAGCAGCACGAATAGGGAAGGCACCCAGAGCGTGATGCCATAGACGCCGGTCTGCGCGCCGGCATTGCCGAGCCATGAGACCAGCAGGCTGCGGGGATATTTGAAAAGGTCGAGCCAGTTGGACTTGATGATCGGGCCGGCGTCGGCAGCCGTCGGCATTGGCAGCGCGGATGGTTCCATCTGCAGCGCCCAGGCCAGCGATTTGCGCGCCTCTTCGTAGCGACCCTGACGGCAGAGCCAGCGCGGAGACTCCGGCACCCAGATGCGGACCAGCAGGACGAGGATGGCGGGCAGCACGCCTATCGCGAACAACAGCCGCCAGTCTCCGGAGCCCACGGATGCGCCGAGCACGGCGCCAAGCCCGGTGCCCAGCGGGATGACGCAGGTCACGAGGCCGCCCACCCAGCCGCGCTTGGAGGAGGGCATGAATTCCTGCACCAGCGGCAGGTCCACGCAATAGAGCCCACCCACGCCTACGCCCACGAAGAAGCGCATGACCGAGAGGTAGATCCAGCCATTGTCCGGCGTGAAATATAAAAGCCCGGTGGCGGCCGAGAAATTCAGCACGGTTCCGATGAAAACCTTGCGGCGGCCGATGCGGTCGGCGAGCCAGCCCCAGCAATAGGCGCCGATGATGGCGCCGATGCCGGAGCTCATCAGCACGGTGGCGGACTGGCCGAAGGTGAGTTTCCACGGCCCGATCAGGAAGGCGAGCACGAAGCCGATCAGGAAGTTGTCGAATAATTCCAGCGCGTCGCCGATGATGGCTGCGGCGAGGATCTTAATCTGGTTGCCGGTTAGACTCGTCCTTCGATCGAGTATCTCGAACATGGCGTTTTTTCCCTATAGCGCTTGTTTGTTCTGAGCGGGCGTCGCGCCTACGCACCGGCAAGTGCCGAGAAGCTACCCTGTCAAGGCGGCGAACGGAAGAGTGAGATATCGATCGATAAATAAGAAAATCGCGATCTGTTGCACCGGCCGGTCGCAGGGAATCGAGTGACCGCTGATTGCGGGTTTCGGTCCGTTTCCGGGGATCGGACCCCGGTACCGAGCGACAGTGCCTTATTTATTTAAGGTTTGCCGCTATCCTTGCATGGTAATTGGCAACCAGACCCCGACGATGGAAGAAAAGCGCAAGCATCCGCGGACCGAAATCAACGAACCGGCCTATGTGTCGTCGGACGGATCGGTCATGAGTTGCGTCGTCCGGAACATCTCGGCGGAGGGCGCGGCCATTGATATTGAGAACCCGGCCTTCGTACCCGCGCGCTTCCGCCTGGTCATGGCAAAAGGCGCGTCGGTGCGCGAATGCCAGATTGCCTGGATCCAGAACAAGCGCATCGGCATCACTTTTGTTGCAGCGCCGCAAAAACACTCATCCGGGCGATGAGGGATGAACATCGGTCGCTGCGGGATGGAGATCAAGTCTCCGCGAAATCGCTATTTCTTCAACAGCGGTTTGATCTTCGCTTCGAATTCCTCGAATGATATGGCGCCCTTGACCATCTCGCCATTGATGAAGAACGTCGGCGTCGCATCGACCTTAAGTTCCTCGTTGGCGAATTGCTGATCGGCGGAGAGCTTGTCGAGCAAGGTCTGATCTTTCACGCAGGTCTCGGCGCCCTGGTCGTCCATGCCGGCCTGTTTGCCGATCAGCTGGAGGGTTTCCTGCGTCTGCGTCATCAGCTGGTCTTGCTGCTTGAACATCGTATCGATGGCGCCGAAAAATTTCTCGGCATCGGCGCCCGCGATGCAGCGCGCCAGCATCGAGGCCGCCGCAGCCTTGATGTCGAGCGGGAACTCGCGAAACACGAAACGCACCTTGCCGGTGTCGATGTATTTCGACCGGACCATCGGAAAGACGTTTTGTTCGAATGCCGCGCAATGCGGGCAACTCATCGACGCAAATTCGGTGATGGTCACCGAGGCTTTTGCCGATCCGAGCGCCATATCGGGCAGCGCCACGGGCTTGGCCACAAGGGCCGCGGTTGCACTTTGCGCCATGGCGTCGCCGATCAGTTGCAGGGGCGCAAACCCGGCCAGAGCGACAAGCCCGGCCAGAGACAGAATGTTGACGAAAGCGCGGCGAATAACGATCAAGGGTCTGCTCCGAAAATCAGTGCTGATGCGCGCCTAGATAGAGATTGTTCGCTAACTTGAAACGGCCATTGTGGCAATGGCAGGTCGCGCTGTACGCCACCAACGAGAGCGGGCGACCGTCGGCGGGCGGGCTGGGGACCGCGATCGCCGCCGACAGGCTAAAAGGCCCCGGCCTGCACCAACTCCAAACGCGGTTGCGCTCTTGCTGATCGCGTGGTCACTATCCAGCAACCGCATCGATGCCCAGTGACGAGATTTCAGGCTGTGACAGAACGTTCGGATCAAACCAGGCCGATGCGAGCGCTGGGCGTTGGCTTCGCCGCGGCGTTATATGCGGCCGCCGCGGCGGCCCAGCCATCAAAGCCGGCCGGGCCGCCGTCGTCAAATGGAGGCACGCCGGAAATTCACGCGCAGCTTACCCCACTCCACTACACAACGCTGTCGAGCGAGATGGCGGGGCGCATCGACAAGATCGCGACCCGCGTCGGAGATCACTTTAACCAGGGCGATGTGCTGGTCACATTCGATTGCGCGGTGCCGCGCGCCCAGGTGGCGCGCGTACAGGCGATCTTTACCCAGACCGAAAAAACCTACGAAACCAACCGCCGCCTCGTGGCGCAGAAGTCAATGGGACAGCTCGAATTCGATGTTTCCGCTGCCGAGGTTCTGAAGGCAAAGGCCGATCTCCTGGGCGCCGAGGCCGTTGCCTCGAAGTGCGCGATTGCGGCGCCGTTCGCGGGCGTGACGGCCGAACAGAAGGCGCGCGAGTTCCAATACGCGACGCCGGGCCAACCGCTGCTCGACGTGCTCGATGAGCACACGTTCGAAGTCGAGTTGATCGCGCCGTCGCGTTGGCTGGGCTGGCTAAAACCTGGCTACGCATTCCAGGTCAAGATCGACGAGACTGAAAAGACCTACCCGGCCCGGGTCACCCGGCTTGGCGGCCGCGTCGACCCGGTCAGCCAGTCGATCAAGGTGATCGGCGAAATTACCGGGGATGCGCCCGACCTGATGGCAGGCATGAGCGGCCGCGCCACCATAGCGCCACCGTGAAGTGGACGAGATGGAGTGCTTTGCGCGAAGGCAAAACTAAAAATCCGCCGACTCAACCCGGCGGGTTTCCCTTACCGGCCATTGGCGCGCTGCAGGCGATCGACCGCAACAACAAGGTCGGGCCGCTCGAGCACCTCAATCAGCCTCTCAAGAATGCGCTCATTATTATTGTGTGGGCGAGGCTCCAGGTATTCTTCAAGGATGCGTTGCGCGTCGCTGACGGCTTGAAGCGCCAATTGCTGATCGGTCATTTCTGTCATCTCTGCCGCAGGTTAGCGCATCCTTAACGAAATTATTTACTAATTGGTTCCATCGGTTCGTTCGACGCGCCCAAACCCGTTCGCGGCGCCAAGGCCATCTCGTCTTGGGATGGCGCCTCAAAACCTTTTGGGGGCAGCTCCCGTCAAACCGGCGCGGCAAAAAACCCGACGGCGACGGCGAACAACATGAACGCCCCTAATGCATAGATTGCTACGTTTACAGGGTTGATCATTGAAAGATAACCAAATTGATTACAACAGGTTCCGACTGGGTGTTGAAAGACCGGCTTAACGGACGATCGGGGTGGCCGATTCAGTCACCATGACGGATTTCCCGGCCTTAACGATAGGCATTGCATGGGTATATCCGTCACCGCTGGTGTTGCGGGATGACAGGCCAAGACCGGCGATGACGATCCCGGAACACAATGCAGCCATCATGATTTTCAGATGCGTCCCGCGGTCGGCGCTATAAATTGAGTGGTTCATTTGAGCCTCCTGCACCTTGTCGGCGCTTGGACAGGAGGTCTACGTGTCGATCGTTTCAAAACAACTGCGTGAGGGGGACAAAATGGTTTCGTGGGTGAATGGAAGGTAGCTCGATGTCATTCGCGCGACGAGTGGTGAGGGCACCGGTTCACGCTGGCAGATTTTAGTTAGCGTGCACCGCATCCAAACCGGCGAGGCAGAGGGAATAGCGGTTCAATAAGGGCGCGCCTGCACTTTTCAATCTCGGGCGACCGCGGAGTTGTGGCGGTGCGGTCGCGTAGCATCAGGATATTGCGTCGCGGCAAATCGAAACAACCATCCGAAATAAGTTGTTCAAAATAACATCGCCGCCCTAACAAAGGCTTTTTTGGAACAAAAGTTCCACCGGCTGCGTTTGCGTTTGTGATTCGTTTACTTCAGGGGCGGGTTCGATCACAGGATGGCGTTATGACGACCTTACAAGCAATTGCTTTTGGAGCGATGCTAGCGTGGACACCATCGCTTATCGTGTTGGCCTTATTGCTGCGCGAAGTTCCGCTAGATGAGCTTTAGCGCGACCCATCCTAAAGCATAGACCCATCCTGTCATTGCCGACACGATAGCAATGATCAGAACCACCATAAATAATCTGTGCTTTAGTTCACCGAGGGTGACCAGCGGTCCGCTCCCTCCTGGTGCTGGTCGAGGACAGGTGCACGGTCGATTTCCAATGCGGACCGTGCGATAGCGCCGTGCCTATTCCGACGTTTCGGTCACAGCGATTTTCGGGCTGGAACAGTTGCGCTTTCCTGACCTGCTCGCGCAGATCGTTTAACTCAGTTAATTGAGCAACAAGATTGGCCGCGCTTTCGGTGACAGCTGTAAGTCTATCCTGAAGATCGCTCATTTTAACCTCAACTCATACCAGCGCTAACACTCGCGCACGTCGCCCTACGTATGGGTCACCGTGGCGAGCTTAAGGTTCAAATTACCAACGGGGGTCGAAACAAGGGCAGCACCCGGCCGGTGAGGGATAGGGGTGGGCCGCCTAGAACTGGCAATAACATCCAGGCCGTAGACCTTCGGGATCAGCGACACCAATAGTCCGGCGCCGCAAAACGGTGAGAGCGGCTTGAGAACTTCGGCCACAAGCTGCGCTCCGGGAAATCCTCGCGAAAGCGCCTTTGCGATAGCAGTCATTTGCGCCCCCAATTCTCAACCCCAGGGTGAGGCCGGTCTGGTACTGCTATCTCACTTGGCACGCGGCACATATGAACCACGTCACACAATTCTCCGGGCGGGGACTGCTAGCATCGGTCCGAATACGAGCCTGCGGGGTTCGCGCCGGCGGCCTTCCGGTTCTAGGCGTTGCCTCGGAAGACCATGGTGTAGAGCGCACTAACGTTTTCGTTCAATTGCAGCCTTGGCGGCGACCGCGGTCTTAAAATTTGATGCTTATTGTCTGGGCCATTGTTGAGGACATTTGGGCCGATGAGTTTTGTAGAACATGCAAAGAGCGAGCGGTCGCATTTCAAGATCGTTTGCGAGGATTGTGGGAGTCTCTCGATCAAGGTCGTGGATCCTGCAAATTCACCTGACACCACTGTCGTGCAATGCGGGCGATGCGGCGCCATCCGAGGGACTTTGGCCGACCTGCACATTTTAGCGCGAAGCAGCAATGATATTTTTGAATTCTAGCGCCCGCAGAACGGCAGACATTGTCTTACGTTGGGGCATCCGGATGAGGGGCGGGCTCCCTTAAAAGCGCGACCGGTAGCCGTCGATGACATTGGCGATAAATGTACCGGCGCTCATGACGACGAAGAACGCGGCGACTGCTTACATCAGCGATTTCGATAAAAGCTGACTTTGCCGGCAATATTTCGGGTGAGGGCGGTCCACGAATGCTGCAGAGAAATCGCCCCATCCAGGGTCTGGGGTTACCAGGATGGGGCGAAGTCTAAAGGCGCATACGCCTGGGTCAAATAGGCGTTGCACATCGAGGATGCGATTGAGATTCGGGCAACTTAAGGGCGACATCGCCTAAAGGCCCGGAGGTCGGTCGAGAGCTTGTGGGCTTAATTATAATAAGTCCGCTAGCCGACAGAAACTCCGCTCCTCATGCAATGGCGAACATCGTCGTTCGGAACGAAAGACGATGCTTTGCGTTCGAAGATCGATTTTGTCACCAAACTCGGTATTTAGTTGGAGTAGAGAATGTTTAAACCGGTCGTTCTGGCGGCAGCTTTGCTGTGCACGCCCACCATTGACGCCAACGCTCGACCACACCCTCGACATCATCACGCACACAGAGCACACGCCTGGTGCGGGGCTTACATGAGCAGGTATTTCGGCAAGTTGGACCGTCGCCTTACGCTCGCGCGAGCGTGGGTTAACGAGGGTTCTAATGCCGGCGGTCCGGGCGTCGGCGTAGTTGTCGTTTGGCGCCACCACGTTGGCGTTATCACGGGACAGGCACCTAACGGCCGATGGATCATCCATAGCGGCAATGACGGCGGAGCAGTGCGGACACGTCCCCGATCGGTGGCGGGCGCGATCGCATTCAGGCGCGTTTGAAAATCCAGCGGAAGATTCAGGATTGACTCTGGAGAGCGCGCCGGACGCATCAACTAACGTGCCGTAACGGTCTGGCGCGGGTAGGCTAAAGAAGGAGTCACTTGGTCACTGTTTTGTAGGTGTCCTTTGCTCTCCTCTGCCGTTCGGTCCGAGGCGCCGCGCGGCGGCGGCCTCAGCTTTTTTAACCCGTTCGCGCAGGTCCCGTAGCTCGCGATATTCTTCCGCAAGCGATCTGGGCGATTTGACCGGTTCGCGCGGATTTGTCTGGGAACTCCCGCCGCGGCGAGATGAATACCTAATCATGAAATCGGTGGCCTGTTTTCCAACAAAGCCGCCAAGCGGAATATGATCGCTTGACGGATGGCTTTGCCGCGGTATCCGGACTAAGGAAAATGTCCGGTGCGAGACGTTATCGTCTCCGTCGATACTCGCAACGAGAGTCGCGCGTTAAGCTAACCGGTGAAGGTTACTGCGCCCCCCGCGCAATGGGCCTATTTCCCTTCGCTAGGGGAGGCGTCATCCACGCGGCCGCCATTCGCCACGCACTTCTTGAAATAGTTCTGTTGGTCTAACCCTGAGCCTTTTGCGCTGCCGGCTGCGGGATTGCCCGCCTCGCGCGGAGGGAATGCCTTTGCAGTGAAGGCCTGGCACTTTCGTGCAACCTCGACGGTGACGGCTGACGTGGCGCTTGTCTGCGCGAGAATTGCCGCGCAAACCAGCGGGAGCGAGGCGCCTCTGAGCTGGGTTTTGAAGGCCATACCACCATCTCCCGATGCCCCGACCAGCGAACCTTACCAGCTTCCTCCCATTTGGGGATGACGTCATTAAAGCAGAGCTCATTTCATCTTCGATTTTTACAAGTCTTGGATTTTCAATCGAGTACGCGATGACCTTCGTTGGTGAGCACAGGGACATCATCCCGCATCTCCACCAGGCCCATTTCGGTCAAGATCCTCAGATCATCGAGGCTGACAGGCGAAAGTTTTGTTCGCTTGGCTTTGATGTCGCGGAGCACCCAACGGAGGTGAATTGCCGTGTCTCGATTTAGGCCGGCCAATGGCGAATCTGGTTGATCCATCATTGCTGATTAACATCAGCCATGGCTATGCCAGAACCCGGAACTTCGGTTCCCGAGGTTCGTGGCGGACATTTTCCGCCAAGGGCGCGATCGCGCTCAGCCTCTACCAGCCGGAGATGACGTCGCAATTCAGCGCTGTACTGACTAATCTGGTTGCGCGCTTCGCGGCGTTCGAATGGCGTGAGCAACGGGTTTGCAAGGTCTCTCCATGCAACCCTCAGCAATTCCTTCAGCCCGTGTATATTGCGGGTCAGAACCTCTAGTTCGGTCATCGCCGGTTCGCCTTCGAGGTAAAACGAGGCATCTTCGCAAGGATAACTCTGATTCTATCCAACTTGACAGCCGATTGTTGCGCGTCACGCTGATCGAAATCGCGCGCAGCGCCACATCCAGCCACTTTGGCTGGTTCGCGCATTTCGCTGCGATCGACTGCCCGGCCTCGAGTGAGCGAACTCGGGAACTGCTGGGGTGGCAGCCCGAACCAGCCTGGGCTGATACCCGATCTCGACCGGCCGCGCCATTTCGAAACCTGAAAAGAGACTTATGGCGCTTCCGCCTCGCCATGAGGGCGGAAGCGGTGTCCTGTCAACCTCATCGACGCCGGGCTCGATCTCGGACCCGATCGACCGGTCAAGGACCTTGGCCGGACCTTACATCCAATCTCCCAGAACGTGCTATCTTAAGCCCGAACGATGCATTGTCTTGAACAGCGGGGGCGGAAATACAACGGCGCGAGTTCATCAAAGTTATTACTGGCTCAGCGCTGACGCTGCCGCTGGCGGCGCACTCGCAGCAGGGTGATCGCGTGCGGCATATCGGTGCGCTAATAGCTCGGGCCGCACCCGATCCAGCTACCGAAGGAGTGGGGGTCTTCGCACAGGGATTAGCAGGTCCGACCAATTGGCCCGACGCGACCAACCGGCCGACCGTTGCAGGGTCTATCCTGACATGGATGGGTCCTCCAAGTGGTGGTGTTTCGACGGCGAGCGACATGCGGCAGAACGTGACGCTGACGCCATCTGGCGGCCTGACGCTTTCGACGCCCGGCCAGGTTGTCAGCGGGCTGGATATTTCCGGAGCGGTCACCATTACTGCGAGTAACGTCACACTGCGTGGATGCAGGATCACGACGAACGCGACGGCGGTTGTGGAGATCGCGAATGGCGTCACCGGGGCTGTAGTGGAGGATTGCTATATCGACGGCGTCGGCACTTGCACGCGCCCGTATGGCGGCTTCGGCATCCGCGGTCTTGGTACTTTCCGCCGCAACAACATTGTCAGGGTCGGCAACGGATGGGCAGCAAAAGGATCGGGGCAGACCTCAATCTTCGCCGACAATTGGGTACATTCGATGCTGTCATTGGGCGCGCCACATTACGACTGCATCCAGATCGACGGCGGCAATGAGAACATCACCATCTCTCACAACAACATGGTCAACGATTACGATCAGACCTCGGTGGTCATGATCGATAACTACTTCGGCAACGTTTCAAATGTCGTGGTCGATAACAACCGCCTGATCGGCGGCGGCTATCCTTGCTACTACGGCGCGGAGCAAAATCTCTCCAACACCATGACTGGCGTTTCCTACACCAACAACCGGCTGGGCATCGGGGTAGGCTATGGCTACACCTATTTCGCGCTGGGCACACCCATCTTCACCGGCAACGTCGATGACGCCACAGGCGCGACGATCACGTTGGAATCACTGCCGGCAATGGCGGACGGCAACTTCATCCTGAATTATCCCGTTTCGGTGGGCACGACTGTCGGCACAATGTCGATGGTGAACTTGCCCGCACCGGCTCATTGCATCGTGAAGGCAAATGATCCGAATGGTTATTTCGCTATCGGCAGCGATACTGGAACGATAACCATGGCAGTCAGCCCTCCGATTGGGGTCTATCGTCCGATCATCCGCGCTCACAGCCCTCGCGGCTGGGTCGAGGCGTATGCCAACATCACTGTCAGGCGGGCGGTATGACAATATCGCCGACTGTGCTTAATGCGGTCGATCGCCCATCGTTTGCCCGTTTGCGGTAAACGAAGGTCCGCTACAGTTTGTAAGAACTCTAGCTTGTTCATCCGACATTGAGCAATGGCAGATTGCGATAGAGCAGCTGATCGAGGCCGCAGAAGCGCGGAAAATTTCATCATGCACGCGCGGATCGGAATGATACGTCGCTGAACCATGCAGGTCGGATCGCCGCACCGAAGGAAACATCGCCCTGCAAATCTTAGCTTTTCAAGTAGCGAGAAATTAAATGCAAGAAAAACGACCATTAAAACGAGAGGTATCTATTTAATCCGACAGCAAGGGATGAGTGCTATTTTTGCGATGAGCTTTAAAGGTGGACATTTATCTCGGCGCTCAGTGGGATGATCGAGTTCTCATTGTTGGGTGCAGCGAAATAAAGCTTGGTTATTCATATTCGGTCCAAAATGGGAGTTTGATCTCGAAGTCTCCCCAGCCAAGCCTAGGTGTCGTCTCAAAAAAGCCGTCCCCCATCGATCATTTCAAAACTGCAATGCAAGGGCAGGTTGGTGCTGCTGACCCGTCGCTCGGGGACAATCGAAATTTGAGCGCGGGTCAAATCGCCAGTCACTGCAGAACCCATAAGGAGATTTATTTTGGCTACAACGACTTCAACCGGTGGATGGCCGGATGCGACGAATACGGGCTTACCTGCAGGCGTGACGCTTACGTCGTCGGGCGACCTCGTGATTACCAAGGCCGGCACGGTAATCTCCGGTCTCAATATTACGGGGACCGTTACTATCCAAGCTGCGAATGTAACGTTGGAGAACTGCAAGATCACGTCCTCTAGCTATTTTGTTGTCAATGTCGCT
>JAQGKC010000061.1 GCA_028290305.1 Bradyrhizobium sp. | reverse complement strand
AGCGTTTCGGCCCATCACTGAAACACGGCCGGCGCTCCTCTCGCGATAGCCGCCAAGCCGCACGGTCAGACGTTGAGACGAGGCCGAGCGATACGCTTATCATGCAACAATCGCACGGCGCGAAAGCGGGGGCGCGTAAGTGCTGTGTTTTGCCCGAGAAATGGCGCGCCACTCAGAATAAAACTGCGAACACCTATACAATTGATGTAATTTTTGCGTCCTCCCTCCGCGAGGCGGACTGTTGTCCCGCGCGAAGGCGCTGGCGCTGTCGGAACCTTCCACAGGTGTGGGGACACCGGGCGCGCACCGGCGAATGATTTCAAGAGCGAGAATGACCTTTACCAGAACTCATCACGAATACCGCAGCGTTCCGGTGCCCGCGTAAGTCTGCGCGTGCCCACCGAACTCGCCGTCGAACTTTGCGGCTAGCGACCAGCCGTTGGCAAAGCGCAACTAGGCGCCCGCGGAGGCGAGCGCCAGGCGCTCCCTCTCAAGGCTACGAGAACAGTTGAAACCTCCCAATGGAGGTGTATTTTTGGGATTGAATGGCATTGTCATCAAGAGCTACAGAGGCTCGACGCTAAGGATTTCGCAGACGCTATCAATCCCAACTAAAAAATACAGCTCCAAGAGTTGCACTCCAAGATCAAGCAGACAATAGCGTCTGCGGTCAGACGGCGCGGCCACAAACGGAGGCCGTTATGGCGTGGCGTGACGACAAGGCTCGGGCAACCCTGATCCACGAGGCAGCGGGAAGCATGCAGCCGGGCAAGGCGCCCCGGGCCTTCGCCGAGCTTCTGTTCGACCACACCAATACCGAGGACCTCGCCAACTACGATGCAGCGTCCCTGGCCTTCTTGGCAGAACAGGCCTGGGAACACGTGCAGCAACGCACGACGGGCAGTGCCGATATCCGCGTCATCAATCCGATGATGCCGGATGGGCGCGAGATTTCCGTGCTCGAAGTTCTCAATGACAACATGCCCTTCCTGTTCGATTCCACCATGGCGGAGCTCGCCGAGCAGGGCATCGAAGTCACGCTGGTTGCTCATCCGATCATCGCCGTGGAGCGTGATGAGCAAGGCAAGCTTCTGCGTTTCTACGGCGAAACGCTGCCGGAAGGCGCAAAGGGCGAGCGCGAAAGCCTGATCCATTTCCACATTGCCCGTCTCGACGCCGATGCCGACCGCCAGAAGCTGATTGACGGCCTTGCCAAGACGCTCAACGACGTGCGCGCCTGCGTCGCCGACTGGCAAGCTATGCGCGCCCGTGTCGAACAGGCGATCAAGACCTTCCGCTCCAACCCACCGCCGCTGCCGATCGACGAGGTCGCCGAAGCCAACCAGTTCCTGCAGTGGCTGTGCGCCGACAATTTCACCTTCCTGGGCCTGCGCGAGTATCGCTTCTCGTCCGACACCGATGTGTTGAACGAAATCAGCACGGGCGAAGGTCTCGGCATCCTGCGCGATCCCGATGTGAAGGTCTTGCGCCGCGGCACCGAAATGGTCGTGATGACGTCGGAAATCCGCGAATTCATGCGCGAGCCGACCGTCCTCATCGTCATCAAGGCCAATGTAAGCAGCCGTGTTCATCGCCGCGTCCGCATGGATTATGTCGGCATCAAGCTCTACACGCCGGACGGCCGGCTTGAGGGCGAATTGCGCCTCGTCGGACTGTTCACCTCGGGCGCCTATACCCGTTCGGCGCGGCAGATCCCCTATGTCCGCCACAAGGTGGCGCAGGTGCTCGAGCGCGCCGGCTTCGACGCGGACAGCCACTCAGGCAAGGCCGTCCAGCATATCCTCGAAGAATATCCGCGCGACGAACTGTTCCAGGTCGATACCGAGACGCTTTACAATTTCGTCATGGAAATCCTGATACTTTATGAGCGCCCCCGCGTGCGGGCGCTGGCACGGGCCGACAAATTCGACCGCTTCGTCTCCATCCTCGTCTTCATTCCGCGCGAGAAATACGACACCGATGTGCGCACGCGCGTCGCGGCGTTCCTGGCACAGGTCTACAAGGGGATCCTGGCAGCCTCCTACGCCTCTTTCCCCGAAGGGTCGCTTGTCCGGGTCCACTACATCATCGGGCGCTACGAGGGCGAAACGCCTGTCATCGAACGCGCCACGCTGGAAGCCGAGATCAGCGCCATCGCTGCGACCTGGGGCGACAAGCTGAAAGCCGCACTCGCCATCACGACCGACGGCATGCGGGCCCGCATGCTCGCCAATCGTTATGCCCGTGCCTTCACCGGCGGCTATACTGAGGCCTTCGGCACCTCGCAGGCGATTGCCGATATTGGCAGCATCGAAAAGCTCACCTTGGCTCGTCCGGTGGCGATTTCGGTCTACCGCATCGAGGGCGAGGACGATCCGACGCGCTTCGGCCTCAAGGTCTTCTCGCGCAGCGCGCCCCTGTCGCTGTCCTACCGGGTGCCGGTGATCGAACATCACGGTCTGCGCGTGGTCAACGAACGCACCTATCAGATCGTGCCCAGCGCGACGCCGGCACCCGCGCCGGTATGGCTGCACGATATGACGATCGAGGCCAATGACGGCAAGCCGATCGTTATCGGCACGGAATTTAACCATCGCCTGGAAGCCTCGATCATGGCGGTGGTGGGCGATCGCGCCGAATCCGATGGGTACAACGCCCTCATTTTGCGGACGGCCTTGAGCTGGCGCGAAATTTCGGCCATCCGGGCCCTCTCGCGCTACCTGCGCCAGATCCGCGCGCCGTTCAGCCAGGACTATATGTGGGAGACTTTGCGCAAGAACACCGCGACCACGACCAGCATTGTCGCTCTGTTCCTGGCCCGCTTCGACCCGTACCTCGTCGCCACCGGCGCCGAGCGCTCGGCACGCGAGACGGCGATCCTCGCCGAGATCGAGGAGCAGCTCAAATCGGTCGCCTCGCTCGACGAAGACCGCATCCTGCGCCTCTTCACCAATCTGGTGCAGGCCACCATCCGCACCAATCTGTGGCAGATCGGCCAGGACGGGCATCCGCGTTCGGTGATCTCCTTCAAATTCGAAGCGCGCAAGATCGAGGACCTGCCGGCGCCGCGGCCGCTTTACGAGATTTTTGTCTATTCGCCGCGCGTCGAAGGTATTCATCTGCGCTTCGGCAAGGTGGCGCGCGGCGGCCTGCGCTGGTCCGACCGGCCGCAGGATTTCCGCACCGAGATCCTCGGCCTGGTCAAGGCACAGCAGGTCAAGAACGCCGTCATCGTGCCGGTCGGCGCCAAAGGCGGCTTCGTGCCCAAACGCCTGCCGCCGCCCTCCAATCGCGATGCCTGGATGGCAGAAGGCACCGAAACCTATCGCATCTTCATCCGCTCGCTGCTCGAACTCACCGATAATCTCGATGGCGACACGATCGTGCCGCCCGACGACACCGTGCGGCACGATGGCGATGATCCCTATCTCGTCGTTGCCGCCGACAAAGGCACCGCCACCTTTTCCGACATCGCCAACACTATCTCGGCCGAGAAGGGCCACTGGCTTGGCGATGCTTTCGCCTCCGGCGGCAGCCACGGCTATGACCACAAGAAGATGGGCATCACCGCGCGCGGTGCGTGGGAAGCCGTCAAACGCCATTTCCGCGAGCTCGGCACCGATATCCAGACCATGCCCTTCATCGCTGCCGGTGTGGGCGACATGTCCGGCGACGTCTTCGGCAATGGCATGCTGCTCTCGCCGGCGACCAAGCTCGTCGCGGCTTTCGATCACCGCGACATCTTCATCGATCCCTCGCCCGACCCGGCCATCAGCCATG